>JAFZED010000078.1 GCA_017560825.1 Bacteroidales bacterium
ATACATCCCACGTGCTCAACCTCCGGAAGACCACAGTAGTTCTCCCACTCCCACTGACAGCTCCAGCCAACAAGAGCAAGCACACCAAGGCGGTCACAAAGGTCATACACTGTGTCATCCTTGCCCCAGATGTTCTCGAAACGGATAGTGTTCATATTCATATCCATAACATATCTCACCTGTCTTTCGAGAGACTCCGGTGTGTCACGGAGGAAAATGTCATCAGTCCAGCCAGCTCCCTTGAGAAGAATCTCCTTACCATTGAGATAGAACTGCCTGTAGCCGAACTCATTGAGTCTGCTGGTGATTTCTCTGATGCCGAAAGTCACCTCCTTGCCGTCTGCAACCTTTCCATCAGCCTCGACCTGTACATTGATGCTGTAAAGTTCAGGAGTCCCGAGCTCGTAACTCCACCATACACGAGGATTGTCAATGTGAAGATTAGCCGCCTGCTCAGGAGTAAGAGCAACTATCCTCTCCTCATTGGCAGCGAGTTCTACTGGGACTCTGCAGGTCTGACCATCCTGAATACCCAGAACGATGTCTCCGGCGAAAGCCTCAGATGTGTTGTTTCTCAAAGTGACACGTACCTGAAGATCCGCCTCAGCAAACTTCTCGGTGTCCAGATCTGGAATGACAAACACATCCTGGATGGCAACAGGGCCTGAAGCCTTCAGCTTCACGGTCTGAGTTATACCCATACTCTCGTCAAGCGGTCTCGGATTCCAGTCTACAAAACCGATATTGAGGTCTCCTGACTGAGCTCTTCTGATCTTTACTTCAAGGGTATTCTTGCCTTCAAGAATGTCTGTGACATCATACTCGCGACGGATGAACACGCCGTAAGTCGTGTCAGAACAAGCGATGCAGGTACCATTTACGAAGATGTCTGCATAGTAGTTCAATCCATTGAAAATCAAATCATAACGCTGTCCATCAACAACATCAAGCTTAAAGTCTGTCTTATAGGTCCAGACGTCGTCGAATATGCTCTTGTCAACTTCAAAATAGTTCAACCCTTCCAAAATATCCTCACCAAGAACACCTTCGTCGCAAAGGACTCCTGCAACTGTTGAAGGAACCTTCACGTCATATGCAACATTGCTGCCTTCCTGGCTGAGAGTCCAGGAATCAAGGATCAGTTCATCACCAGAATTAAGATGAACCGGTTCTGCACAAGCGCACAGCATACCTGCGGCCAGGAATAGATTTAGTGTTTTTTTCATTGATGTAATTATCATTTAATGAGTTTCCTTATTCTATCGGAAAGCTCTGTATTTTCATATATTCCGACAAAGTCCTCTGAATGAGGGCCCCACGCAAACACCGGAAGTGCGATTCCGTTATGACCCGCAGTCGAGAAATTCACTTTTATTCTCTTCTCTGCAATGCTTCCGCTAAGAAGGGTCATACCACCTGTAGCGTGGTCAGCCGTAACGATGACAAGTGTTTCACCATCCTTTTCAGCCCACTCCAAAACAATACCGAGAGTGCGGTCAAAGTCGAAGATCTCCTCCATTGTATGACCTGCCTTGTTGTCGTGTCCGCCATCATCGATCATTGATCCCTCGATCATAAGGAAGAAGCCTTTCTTGTTGTCAAGAAGCTGGAGAGCCTTGGTGACGGAAGCAGGAAGAATGTCCCCTCTGTCAAGGGAAGGTTCCAACTCCGTTTCACCCATAAGAGCGATGAGAGGTCCATCCTGGACAGCCATCATTTCCTCTTTTGTGGCAGCAAAAGAATAGCCGTTCTCTTTCACTTCGGCAGTGATGTCCCTTCCGTCTTCTCTGTCAGTCCAGTATTTGATTCCGCCACCAGAGAGGAAGTACACTCCGCTGGCTGCCATCTGAGACACGATGTCTTCCTGATTACTGCGTGAAGGAGAATGGCTGAAGAACACCGACGGAGTCGCATCGTTCACACGGCAAGTCACCGCTGCTCCTGCCCTCTTGCCCTTTTCCATAGCTTCCTCGGCAAGAGATTTCACAACCACCGAATCCGGAGTCATAGAGATCATACCATTATTGGTCTTATGACCGGTAGCCAAGGCTGTTCCTGCTGCCGCAGAGTCAGTCACAAGCTTGTTGGCTGAATATGACCTCTGGATACCCACCTTGGAGAAGTTGTCCATATTGAGTTTGCCACCATTGGAAACCCACGCAGCACTGATCTGCTCAAGACCCATTCCGTCACCGATCATAAAGATGATGTTCTTTACTTTCTTACCGCGAGGCTCAGTGACAGTGACAGTCTCATATGGTTCATACATCGTGTACAGATCGTCATCAGCAAAATTATTTACCGCGTATTTCGATCTGTCCCTGTCTTCCACCTGTGCAGATGCCATCGCAGCACATCCGCACGCCAAAATAATTAAGACAAAAAACTTTCTCATAATATATGAATATCCCCGGACAATGCCGGGGACTACTATAATCAGGTTTAGAATACCTGAAGGTTATTTTCTTGAACGATAGTTTATCTGCATTGATTCATAGTACGGCATTTCGTGAGAAACCACTGTGCTGTAGTACGTGTCAAGGGCAGACATAAATGCCGGATCGTCAGCCTTCACTGTGCCTTCCCATACAGGGCTTGCATTCCAAGCTCTTTCGAACACACCGCAAACCTTAGGGAACACATAATAAGTCACGTGATCGAAAGATCTCACTGTCTCTGTCCAGAGCTGAGCCTGAACACCTACAATGTTCTCTTTTGCCTTCAGCTCGACCTTTCCTTCAGGCAGGGCTGAAATGTCACGCATTCTGCCTCTGTCATCCCATCTTACCGAGCGATAGATGTCATATGGAAGAAGAGAGAAACTGCGGCGTTCGTCAACAAAACCACCCCACGAAAGACCTCTTTCCAGTTTATCCGGAGTATATGCAAAATCCACATAGGTGTTTGTCATATTCGAAAGGACTGCAGGGACGCCGTCATTGGCATATTTGTAAGGGAACTCCTCCTGACCCTCGCCTGTGTGCCAGAAGTTGATAGAATAGAGATTCTTCTTCATCCTCTGGTAGACGTGGTCCTCGAGATCCATCACGAGTTCCTGCCATCCTGAGATCTTCACTCCCCTCGCTTCTGCGATGTCCAATACATTCTCTACATAATATGATTTGAGAAGCTCAATGTTGTCCCAACCTCTTTCCTTCATAACCTTCTGGCAAGCAGGGGAATCTACCCACGCTCCTCCAGGCACCTCGTCGCCACCGACGTGAATTGCAGGAAGAGGAACTCCTGCCTCTTTGTGGTATGCTATCAGTTCGTCGAACACTACTTCAAGGAATCTGTAGGTAGAAGGAAGAGCTACGTTGATCGCATTATCCTTATAATACTGTACTGAAACATACTTCGATTTATCCTCAGGTTCGCTCAAGAGATAAGATGTGTCACCGGTACGTGCCGCATACATCTCCATTGCCTTGATCGCAGCTCTTGAATGGCCCGGAGTGTCAAACTCAGGAATCACCTCGATCCTGCGCTCCCAAGCATATCTGATGATCTCAATGTAATCTTCCTTGGTCAGATGGCCGTTAGCTGACGATGACATATCCTTTGGATCTGCTCCTCCGTTATATGAAGGCATAAGTCCCTTTGTTTCAATGTATTCACCCTCTGCATTCTTCTCAGGGAAAGCGTGGTATGCACCGTATGAAGTAAGCTCCGGGAACTTTGAGATCTCAAGTCTCCAGCCTTCATCATCTCCAAAGTGCAGGTGGAAAACGCTTACCTTGTAATGTGAAAGCAGTTCGATGAACTTAAGGATGTTGTCCTTTGTCGTGAAGTTTCTTGAAATGTCAAGCATAAAGCCTCGGTAATCAAGATCCGGCCAGTCTTCTATGACCATATCAGGAAGTTCGTTTCCTCCTGCGTTTCTCTTGAGATTGTCGAGGGTAACCTTGGCATAGAAAGCTCCATCTTCGTCAGCAGCCTCAACTCGGCAGGTTCCGTCAAGAGTGATCCTGTACCAGCCCGGCTTGCAGGACTCAACGAAAGTGACCTCCGGCATAGCCTCAACCACGGTCACACCTTCAGCAGGAACGACCTTCTTCAAAGACGGGATCATATCCCACACCTTGGTCTCGACCTGGTTATATGGAAAATCCGGGATACGCTCTGACGGGAGGAAAACATACTCCGCCTCGAGTTTCTTCACCTTACCTTTGTGCTCGAGCACAAATCCTTCAGGAGCCCAGCAATGACGTTGAAGCGGACTGTCGGTATAAAGAACAGTCAGGTCCTTACCACTATGCTCATAAGGAGTCATCTTGTAAAGACATCCGTGGTGCGGTGCTATCACACCTTCAGTTCCATCCACCTCTCCTGAACTTATGTGGTTGGAAGTCAGCCACAGGTTCCAGTCTGTTCCTTCCGGAGCGTTGACTACGGTCAAAGTGTGGACAGCCTTGCCTGTTGCAGGGTCAGTTTCTCCTTCGGTCCATACTACACGGACATTCTCCGTGCACGACGCCAGGACAAACGCTGCAAGCATTGCAGACAATAAACATCTCATTCTCATAGTTTTATAGTTATTATGTGGTTTTATTACAAGCTACTCCAAACTACAGCGAGGTCTCGAACTCCTTGAGGAAGCGGAGGTCGTTCTCAAAATAGTTTCTGAGGTCGCGCACCTGCCACTTGAGCATTGCGATACGCTCTACACCCATTCCGAATGCGAAGCCGCTGTACTTCTTGCTGTCGATGCCTGAAGCCTCGAGGACATTAGGGTCAACCATACCGCAGCCCATAATCTCGAGCCAGCCTGTGCCCTTGCAGATGTTACAGCCCTTTCCACCACAGATGTTGCAGCTCACGTCGATCTCTGCAGAAGGCTCTGTGAATGGGAAATATGAAGGGCGCATACGGATCTGAGACTGAGCACCGAACATCTCGCGTGCGAAGAGAAGGATAGCCTGCTTCATATCCGCAAATGTCACGTTCTCGTCAATATAAAGTCCCTCTACCTGGTGGAAGATACAGTGCGCACGTGCCGAGATGGCCTCATTACGGAACACTCGTCCCGGACACACGATACGGATTGGGAGAGGCATCTTCTCCATTGCGCGTACCTGCACTGAAGAAGTGTGGGTACGCAGAAGCACCGGATTGTCGCTGTCGTTGATGAAGAATGTGTCCTGCATCTCACGGGCAGGGTGCTCAGGAGGGAAGTTAAGTGCCTCGAATACGTGCCAGTCATCCTCTACCTCCGGACCTTCTGCAACATCGTAGCCGAACTTGCGGAAGATTCCCACAATCTCCTCACGTGCGATAGACACCGGATGACGCGAACCAAGACCTACAGGGTCACCTGGCATTGTATAGTCAAATGCAGCCGGAGCGTCTGCAGCACCTTCTGCAACTGTGTTCTTAAGTTCCTCGATCTTTGCCGCTGCTGTGTTCTTGAGAACATTGAGTTTCTGTCCGAACTCTCTCTTCAGCTCAGGTGCAACAGTTCTGAACTCATCGAAAAGGGCTGTGATCTCACCCTTCTTTCCAAGGAGACGCACACGCGCCTGCTCGATTTCCTGCTCTGTCTTGCAAGACAGGGCTGCGATTTCAGCCATCAAGGCTTCTATTCTTTCTCTCATATATATTTAAATTTTTATTCTTCCGGATAACCTATTGCTATTGCGCAGTACGGGCGGAGGCCGTCCTTGATTCCGAGGAGGTCTGAGACATATTCCTCTGCCTTAGGTCCTTCAGGTTCTGCCTTGAAACGCACTCTGCCGTTGATATGCACCCAGCAGCTGCAGAGATCCATTGCTGTCACTGCAAGCTGGATGAAAGTAGAAGATATGGCGCAGTTGTCCACCCAAAGGTCAGTCTTGGTCTCGTCACCGAGCACAACGATTGCAGCCTGGGCACCAGACAGAAGGGCTGAACCCGAGTCACGCATCTGCGAAAGCGCCTCAAGAGTGTCCTTGTCCTCAACGATCATAAAGCACGAGCTCTTGCTGTTGCGTGAAGACGGTGCAGTCTGTGCCACGCGCACGATCGCATCGAGTATTTCCTTGTCTACAGGCTTGTCGGAGTACTTCCTGACACTGTGCCTTTTTTCAATTACCTCTAAAAAATCCATATCTGTCAATATATTATTTCTTTCCTTCAGCCTTAGCCCTGCGCTTTGCCCTGGCCTTCTGTTCTCTCGCCGCACCCGTCTTCAGGTAGGCAGCCCACTGCTCGTCTGTAAATATTGTCCTGTAAGTGGAATCTATGCGTTCCATCCATTTGTCACGCACGTCCATATAGAGGGACGAGTTCGAAACCTTTGCCGCCTGAAGCTTCTCATACTCAGCCATAATCGCAGGCAGGTCGTGTTTCAGAGTGGAGTCCACATAGAAGGTCTGCCAGTCCTCGAGTTCGAGGATTCTCTGGAGTCTGTCAGCCTCCTGCTCAGCCTGTTCGTACACATCCGGCTGCTCTGGCTGCTGCTGGGCAGACACGAAAAAAGCGCCCATAAGGAAGAAAAGCAGTGAAAAAACGGCTTTATACAGTTTCATATCACCAAAGTTTTTTGTTAAATTTGCAAGATAAGGCGCCATCCGCACAGGAATGGCAAAAACGACACAAAAGTAATTAATTATAATAAAAGAACAAAATGAGAAGACTTTCAAAAGCCCTCCTTATTTCAGCAGTTGCCCTGACCGGAATCTGCAGTATCGAGAGCCAGGCCTGCACAAATGTCCTTGTGACAAGAGGAGCAAGCGTCGACGGCTCGAATATGATTTCATATGCGGCTGACTCACACGGCCTTTTCGGAGAACTTTATTATGCCCCTGCAGGCATCTGGAATGCCGGTGACCTGCGCAAAGTGTACGAATGGGACACAGGAAAATACCTCGGAGAGATCCCTCAGGCGGCAAGAACATACCAGAGAGTAGGAAATATGAACGAGCACCAGCTCATAATCGCCGAGACAACTTACGGCGGACGCCACGAGCTTGAGGACCCTAAGGGAATTATGGACTATGGTTCACTCATCTACATCGCCCTCGAAAGAGCAAAGACAGCACGCGAGGCTATTGATGTGATTGTGGATCTTGCAAACACTTACGGTTATTACTCAAGCGGCGAATCATTCTCAATCGCAGACAAGGACGAGGTGTGGGTTATGGACCTCATCGGAAAGGGTCCGGACAACAAGGGTATCGTCTGGGTTGCACGCAGGGTTCCTGACGGCTACATCTGCGCCCACGCAAATCAGGCACGCATCAGCACTTTCCCGCAGAACGACCCCGAAAACTGCATATACGCACCTGACGTGATCACTTTCGCACGCGAGAAAGGCTACTTCAGCGGTGAGGACAAGGATTTCAGCTTCTGTGACGCCTATGCACCGCTGGATTTCAGCGGAATGAGAGGCTGCGAGGCCCGCGCCTGGTCAGCATTCAACATCCTCTGCGACGGAAAATTCACCTTCGAGGACGAGAACGGCAACATCGTGACCAAAGACGCATATGACTACATAGAATATGCGATGGGACACGACAAGACCAAGAGATTCCCGCTGTGGGTGAAGCCTGCGGAGAAGATCTCGGTAAAGGACGTCGCTGACGTGATGCGCGACCACTACGAAGGCACACCTATGGATATGACAACAGACATAGGAGCAGGCGGAAACGCCCTTCCTTACAGATGGAGACCTATGGGCTTCGAGTACGACGGAAAGTCATATGTGAACGAGAGAGCCATCGCAACACAGCAGACAGGCTTCTGGTTCGTAGGACAGAACAGAAAAGACCTTCCTGATATGATCGGAGGCATCATCTGGTTCGGATGCGACGATGCGGCGACATCTTACCTGACCCCTATCTACACATCGACTTACGAGATTCCAGAGTCATTCCGCGAAGGTAACGGAAATATGCTGAAGTACTCTCCTACATCTGCATTCTGGATGACAAACCGTGTTGCCAACGCCTGCTACAAGGCCTACAACATTATGTTCCCGACAGTGGACGCTGAGATCGACGCGTGGGAACTCTCAATGATGGAGGAAGTGAAAAAGGCCGACAAAGAAGCCCTCGCACTTTATGAGGCCGCCAAGATCAGACCACGCAGAATGATAGCCCGCAACGACAGATCCTGCAAGGTTGTAGACCCTTACAAGGAGGTACGCAACTACCTTACAGACTTTTCTGTAAGCAATGCACAGAAGATCTTCGACAAGTGGGTGGCTCTGGAAGAGCTTCTGCTGGTGAAGTTCATCGACGGAAATGTAAAGGCTCAGAACGAAGACGGAAGCTTCAAGACAAACGGTCACACCGACCACATTCCTGACGGCATTTCGCAGCCTGGCTACACTGACAAGTGGAAAGAGGCTGTTGCCAAAGACCACGGCGAGGTTATAATTGAAAAATGACAATAAGAAGGCTTATATTGACACTTATCCTGATGACGGCAACTGTTTGTGCACACGCACAGACGGTTGCCGTTTATGGTACAGTGTCTGAAGCCGGATCAGGAAAGCCGATAGCAGGCGCCGTCCTGTCCATTGGAGAAGACTATCTCTGGACGGTAGCTGACAATGAAGGACGTTATGCCTTCGATAAGGTCCAGAAAGGAGAACAGGTCATCACCGCCTCGTGCCTGGGTTATGTCTCGGCCTCCATCACAATAGACATAGAAAAAGACATCACTGACCTGAACTTCATCCTGCACGAAAGCTCGCTGGCCCTGGATGAGGTTGTAGTCACAGCCCAAAAGGCCAAGGACGGTCTGAATACATCACACAGCCTGGGAAGGGACGCCTTGAACCATCTCCAGCTGTCGGATATGACAGATGTCGCCGCACTTCTTCCGGGAGGAAAGACCTCCAACCCAGACCTTACAGAGAAAAACGCATTCTCAATAAGAGAAGGCGGCTCTGCAGACGGAAATTCATCATTCGGCACAGCCGTAGAAGTGGATGGAGTGAGACTCGGCAACAATGCGTCATTCGGCCAGATGGGAGGAGTGGACACAAGAAGCATAGCTGTGGAAAACATCGAATCCATCGAAGTCATCACAGGCGTACCTTCAGCCGAATACGGAGACCTCAACTCCGGAATGGTAAGAATCCACACCCGCAAAGGCCGTACACCTGTAAACGTCACATTCTCAGTCAACCCAAGAACCTACCAGACCTCTGTCTCTAAAGGTATTGCTCTCGATCAGGACAATGGCGTACTGAACATCAGCGGCGAATGGGCCCGTGCCGTCCGCAAGCTCATATCACCTTATGAGTCCTACACCAGGACAGGCCTTACAGCAAACTACAGCAACACCTTCAACAAGGTACTCAGATTTGAGGCAGGAGTCACCGGAAACATAGGCGGAATGGACACCAAGGATGACCCTGACGCCTTCACAGGCGAGTTCAGAAAGGAACGTGCCAACGTCTTCAGAGGCAACACCTCCCTCACCTGGATGCTGAACAGGTCCTGGGTGACAAATCTGAAATTCGATGCTTCAGTAAACTACAACGACAATCTGTCCAGATACCACAAATACGAATCCTTCGCCTCAAACCAGCCTGCAGTGCATTCCCAGACAGGAGGCTACTTCCTTGCGGACAGACTGCCTCTGACCTATTTCTCCGACCAGGTCATCGACTCGAAGGAACTGGACATCGCCGCTTCACTCAAATACAACTGGCACAAGAGGTGGAACGAGGTCAAGAGTTCCCTCAAGGCCGGTATCCAGTGGAAGGCAAACGGCAATGTCGGCGAAGGCGAGTACTATGAGGATCCGGCACTTGCAGCGAATGGCTACAGGCCGAGACCTTACACTGACTATCCTTTTATGCATAATTTCTCTGCCTATGCGGAAGAGCTTCTTGCCCTGCCTGTTGCAGGCACAAAGCTGGAGCTCACCACAGGACTGAGACTTGAAAACGTGTACATAAAGAACTCTCTGTACAGCAACAAGACCACCCTATCGCCACGTCTGAACGCCAAATGGCAGCTCTCTGACGGCCTTGCGATAAGAGGAGGCTGGGGTGTGACGGAGAAACTCCCTTCATATTACATCCTGTATCCTAAACAGGAGTACAGGGACATCCAGACCTTCGGATTCTCACACGGAGACCAGACCAGCTACATCTATTACACCCAGCCATACACGACAGTGTATAATCCTGAGCTGAAATGGCAGCGCAACTACACCTCCGAGCTGGGAGTGGACTTTGCCGCCGGAGACTTCAGTATGTCTCTTGTAGGATTCCGTAACCTGACCAAAGGTCCGTACAACTTCCAGAACATCTATGATCCGTATTCCTACAACATCCTCCAGCGTCCTGAAGGTTTCCAGATGCCTTCGGATCCTGAACTCGTTGTAGACAGCCAGACAGGAATGGTGTACGTACGCGGATCGCAGGACGATTACTGGACTCCTATGGACATAAAGGTCACCGACAAGACCTTCGCCAAGTCATCGAAGCAGAACAACAGCGCCGACGTCCTGAGGACGGGACTGGAAATGGTGATGGAATTCCCTGAAATACAGCCGATCCGCACAAAATTCAGATTCGACGCTTCGTATATATATACAAAATTCCTGAACGAGCAGCTGTCGTCATATTACCAGAACGGATGGTCGCACACGTCGCTGCCTGACCGTTCATATCAATATGTAGGCATATATGCCAACGGCGGAGGGAACCACACCGTCGCGAACGGAAAGATCACGCACAACCTCGACGCCAACCTTACGGCGATCACGCACATCCCTCAGGCGAGGATCATCATCACCTGCCGTCTGGAGATGTCGCTTCTTCGCCGCAGCCGCAACCTTTCGGAATATGAAGGAAAGGAATATGCGTTCAACGTGTCCGAGACAGACAACAGGCCGGCAGGCGGAAGCATATATGAAGGACATTCCTACACAGCCGTATATCCTGTGTCATATATGGACCTGGACGGAAACGTCCATCCTTTCACCGCCGTCGAAGCGGCTGACCCGGCATTTGCGAACCTGATCCTCAAGTCCGCAAACGCCTACACCTTCGCCCTCGACGGCTACGGCGCATATATGTCGGCCAACCTGAGCATAACAAAGGAGATCGGAGACCAGGTCTCGCTGTCCTTCTTTGCAAACAATTTTACCAACTCCAGACCTTATGTCAAGTCCATTGCGACAGGTGTGGGAGCTATCTTCACTCCTGCATTCTACTATGGACTGACCTGCCGTCTGAAATTCCAGTAAGCAGCTGATGAAGAGAATTATATACATATTGATCCTTGCACTTTGGACTGCCTCCTGCACCGACTTCAGGCAGGAGAATCCTTATGCTGACGACCTGCACACGCTGACCGTAAGGACAGAGTGGCCTTCGCAGGAGCATAAGAAAAGCGGCCTGGAAGTAAGGGTGGAGGAGATGAACATCGGCAGCAGATACGTCTCTTACACAGATCCTCAGGGTTGTGCTGCTTTTGCCATCCCTGACGGTCTCTACCGCATAACCATAAGCGGAAGAGAGGACACAGATGTGTTCAACGGCTCGGCCGACAAGATAGTTCTTGCAGGAAAGGACATCGAGACTTCACTTAGGCTCTCCGTTTCCAAGGCAGGAAGTATAGTCATAAAGGAAATCTACTGCGGAGGCTGCAAGAAACTTCCGGAGGAAGGCAACTACCAGACTGACCAGTACATCATCCTTCACAACAACGACTATAACGTGCAGTACCTGGACAGTCTGTGCTTCGGCACCCTTGCGCCATACAGGTCCACAGGCAGCAATCCGTGGGGAATCCTGCCGGATTTCGTACCGGTCATACAGGCAGTGTGGCAGTTCCCGGGAGACGGAGATGACTTCCCTCTCCAGCCGGGAGAGGACGCTGTGCTCTGTCTGCGCGGAGCCATAGACCACGCCGCCCAGTACCCGCTTTCGGTGAACCTGAACAAGCCTGACTACTTTGTCTGCTACAATCCTACATATTTCTCAAACACCTCCTATCATCCTGCACCTGGAAACCTCATCTCTCAGGACAGGTACCTTGATGTGGTGGTAAAGACAGGAAAGGCCAATGCCTACACTATGTCTGTCCAGTCTCCTGCCGTGGTGATCTTCCGCAGCCAGGGAGTCAGCATACAGGACTTTGTGGATGTCACTGACAACATAACTCCAGTACCGGGAAGCAGTGTGGACAATGTGGTGAAGGTTCCTTACGAATGGATCCTGGATGCAGTGGAAGTGTTCGAAGGCAGCTCATCCAACAACCAGAAACGCCTCCAGCCTTCTGTAGATGCCGGCTATGTAATGCTTTCTGACACCTTCCTGGGCCACAGTCTGATAAGGCTGGTCGATGAAGAGGCCACAGCAGCCTCAGGCTACGAAATACTCAGGGACACCAACAACTCCCTCAACGATTTTTACGAATCCGAAAGACAGTCATTGTATGAATAAGGTCAGACACATACTCATTCTCTGCCTGTTCGTGACAGGACTGGCTGCTTCGGCGCAGACTGCGGCGGAGCGGTGGAGCCGCGTAAAGACCTATGAGCAGGTGCTGAGAGACAATCTCTGGAACGGATCTCTGAACATCAACGGAGTGCGCCAGGACACCGTCTCCCGCTCTTATGCCGGCTTCACCGGCGAATACGAAGGAGGCGGAATGCGCGACACCTGGCAGGCCGGGCGTGGATGGAGCGCAGGAGCCTCAACAGCAAGCGTACAGCATTTGGAACGGATGTCCCTTAAAGGTTCCTTCTCGTTCACCCAGACGGAAGGATACGGAATGTGCGGCTCTATGTTCATCAAACCGGGATTCTACCCTGTGGATGTGCTGGAATTCACCCCGGGACGCAAGACCCTGCAGACCTACAGCTTTGACGGAGGCATCTCCTACGACATAGCACCGTCCTGGAGGATAGGAGCAGTGATGGAGTTCGAGTCAGCCAACATAGCCAAGCGTAAGGACCTCAGACACAGCAACTGGCGTCTGGACTTAAAGGTCGCTCCCGGAATAATGTACCATTCGGACGACTTTGCTGCCGGAGCTGCCTTGCTGCTGCGCAAGACATCAGAGACCGTGGAAGCCGCCCAGGTAGGAACATCGGAATCTTCCTACTATGCATTCCTGGACAAGGGACAGATGTACGGAGTCTACTCCATCTGGACCGGCAACGGAGTCCATCTTGACGAGGCCGGCGTGAATGGCTTCCCTGTCAGGGATTTCAGCTACGGAGCCGCCCTGCAGGCACAGTACAAGAACTTATTTGCAGAGACCGAGTACATCCGCACGTCCGGATCCATCGGCGAAAAGGAATACATATGGTTCTGCTTCCCTGCCGACTCCTTCAAGACCCGCCTAGCTTACAGGCACACCTGCGGCAAGGCCACCCATTATGCCAGACTCGCGTTCGGATGGAACGGAAGGAGACTCGACGAGAGCATCCTCGAGAAAGTGACAGCAAACGGTGTCTCGACGGTGACAAACCACGGAAGCAACAGGATCGCCACAGAAAGAGGAATATCCTTAGATCCTGAATATGAATATATTAACTCTCGGATTGAGGTACTCGCCAAGGCTCATATAGAGGTAGATAAGGATATGGCTTCGCAGATATATCCATATATCCATACGCAGAGCCTCGCCACCTTCGGCGCCGACGCCCGCGTGAAGATATTCACCGGTCCCTGGACCTTTACGGCCGAAGCAGGCTACTGCGAAGGACGCATATCCGAGGATTCGTGGACGACAGACCAGCAGACAGGAGTCCAGACTGAGCCGTTCAGACTTCAAGACTGGTACGAGAGGCAGATGGAGTTCCGGACTGCACCACGCCTGCTTGCAGGTGCGTCAGCCCGCTACACCTTCACCAGAGGCATCTACACAGAATTGTCCGGAGACTGGACCCACGGCTTCAACCTGAAGCACCTCACAGGAGCAAACCGCTTCTGTACAAAACTTACAATAGGATATGATTTTTAAAATATTATAGACAATGAAAAGATACATACCTGCAATCCTGGCAGCCTTTGCTCTTGCAGCCTGCCAGCAGACAACACAACCGGAACTTGCCCCTGGAAAAGTCCAGGTCGAACCGGTCATAACAAAAGCCACCGAGGTAAACTTTGAAGCCGGCGACAGAATAGGCTTCACTATGGCCAAGGTGAACGCAACTGACAAATATGCAGACAACGCTTGCCTCACCTTTGACGGCAGCGTGTTCTCGGGCGAACTGATGTGGTACGCTGACGCATATTCTGAAGCTGACGTGTACGCGTATTACCCTTACTCCGATAACGGTACTCCGACCGCATACGGAGCATATGAAGATCAGACAGAAGGCATAGGCAAGGCAGACCTTATGGTAGCCGCAAAGAAGGGAGTGCTTCCTTCTCCAAACGCAATCACAATGGTCTTCAAGCATATGATGACCAAAATCGTCGTGAATGTCGACAACCAGTCAGGTGCTGAGGTCACCGGACTTGAAATCGGCGGCAGTCCGCTCATCACAGGCCTCGATATCCCTGAAATGGCATTCACTCCATATGAAGGAGATGTCATCGAGGAGATGCCTGTGATCAAGGCATACGAAGCTCAGACCGGCAAACAGTGGCAGGCCATCATCATCCCTGGCAGGATGAAACTCGAACTTGCCATATACCTTACAAGCGGCAAGAGAATCACCCAGCCGCTCGCCGAGATGACCCTCAAGTCAGGCGGACAGTACACTATCAACGCCCGCCTCCTCCAGGACAATATGCTCGTAAGCGCTTCAGGAGAGATCGAGAACTGGACTGACGAAGGTGAAATAGGTTTTGAAGGCGAGGGCACTACAGAGGAACTTCCTGTCGAGTTCACAGAGTACGAGGGCTATTTCGTCTATGACGGAGTGGAGTACAAGACTGTGACTCTTGCAGACGGCAACACCTGGATGGCGGAAAACCTCCGCTTCATACCTCGTGGACGTTCTGTTTCAAGCGACCCTGCAGAGGACGCAGGAATATGGTACCCTGCAGCAAATGCAGAGAAGACTGCCGATCCGGCACTTGCAGAGAGCCTCGGTCTGCTTTATGACGCAGCGACAGCTTTCGGAGTCGAGACAATCACAGCCGAAAATGCCACTTCGTTTGAAGGTGCACAGGGTATCTGCCCACAAGGCTGGCACATCCCGACAGTTGCTGAAATGACCGGACTTGTAGGCCACTGCACCAACAACGAGCTGACCAACACCGAAGCACCGTACTATGACGCAGCCATCAAGGGCGCAAGTCTCACTGCACTCGCTCAGGACGGCTGGCCTTGGCAGTTCTCAAGTATGAGGAACAAGACCAGCGTGACCGGAAAGGGCAGCTACACAGTGACAGAATTTGAAGGAACTTACGGCATTATGTCCTACCTCATCGGCTCAACCTGGTATATGACCAAGACTGACGCAGAAGGCACGATGACCAACATCCAGTACTACTACCTTATGCCTACACGCAATGCTTCAAACGACAAGGTAGCCGTAGCCTACGGCAACTTCCTCGCAGGAGCATCCCTCCGTTGTATTAAAAATAAAGAATAAGATATGAGCAAAAGATCAATTATCCTCAGAAACTGGCCAAAGTACCTCCTCCAGTGGGGAGTACTTGCCGCTATCATATTATTTATGACTGGGCTTGTCTCAGCAGATAAGGCAGCCGACCCCGAGGCTTACTGCCCTATGGGAGGTCTCCAGGCCCTTGCCACCTACCTTGCAAACAACAGCCTTCCGTGCAGTATGTCATCACTTCAGGTGATGATGGGTATCGTCCTTGTAGCTGCCGTCGTGCTGTTCAGCAAGCTATTCTGCGCCTACATCTGCCCTGTCGGCACAGTGCAGGACATTATCAGAAAACTGCGTAATGCACTGCATATCAAGAGCTTGAAGGTACGTAACGGTTCAGCCATCGACAAGTTCCTGCGCATAGTGAAGTATGCCCTTGTATTCTGGATCTTCTATATGACCGTGAACGCAAGCGAACTTTTCTGCAAGAATCTTGACCCTTACTATGCTGTAGCAACAGGATTCAAGGGAGAAATCACCCTTTGGATGTCCATCGTCACTGTCAGCCTCACAGTTGTAGGAAGCTTTGTGATAGATATGTTCTGGTGCCGCTACATCTGCCCGCTCGGAGCCATCTCCAACTCCCTGAAGTTCTGGGTGTGGATCGGCGTCCTGTTCGGACTTTACTATGTAGCAGATGTACTCGGAGCCGACATCCCTTGGCCTGTACTTCTCGGTGCATTCTGCATCATCGGCTACCTGCTGGAGATCTTCCACTCGAAGCCGAAGCTCCAGCTTCTCCACATCACCAAAGAAGACGGAGCCTGCAACAACTGCGGCCTCTGCAACAAGAAGTGTCCTTACCACATCGACGTGAGATCGTGCCACACCGGCAAGCTCACACACGTGGACTGCACCCTTTGCGGAGAGTGCGTGGCAGCCTGCTCGACAGGTGCATTGAACATAGGTATCAGCAAGCCTCGCAAAAGCAAGCTCTGGAAGCTTCTCCCACCTGTACTGACAGTAGCGCTTATCGCATTCGGAATGTGGGCCGGAGGAAAGTTCGAGCTGCCTACAATCGATATGAAATGGGGCATTGAAAAGGTAGCTGAAGACGGTAAAGTGACTCAGCTCGTCAACCCTGATGCCCTTCAGACAGTAAGAATCGACGGACTCAGGTCAGTAAAATGCTACGGAAGTTCAATGTCCTTCAAGGCTACCCTCGAAAAGATACAGGGCGTGCACGGAGTGAGGGTCTTTGTCAAGAGACACTCTGCAGACATACTCTATGACCCGACAAAAACAACCGTAGAGAAGATACAGGAGGCCATCTACAAGCCTTCGAAGTTCAGAGTGAAGACTCCGGATCCTGCTGCAGTAAGCCAGCTCAAGGTCGTCACCATCCGCACAGAAGGAATGTATGACAAAATGGACCTCAATTACCTTGGAATGAAACTGAGGCAGACAGAGAAAGCCATCTACGGCCTTGAATCAGAGTTTGCCTGCCCTCTTATTGTAAGGGTATATATGGACCCTGCCGAAGACCTTTCCGAGGACTGGTTCGAGGAGATCGTCGAGATGGAGGTGCTTCAGATGCCTCAGCACGGCGGCGGAGTAAAGGAAATCGCCTGCGGCTACGAGTTCGTCGAAATGGAGGACGAGGTTACATATATATCTACAGAGGAGCACATAAGAAATATGTTCTCACCTTTCAAGGCCGAGTTCAAATCGAGGGTAGAGGAGTTCGAGAGCAAGCCTCAATATATATATGAATTCGCTCACTCGAACTTCGAGAAGCCTATATATTTAAGGTATATGCCATATCTTAGCAACCATCTCTCGAGCCACGAGGGTATCATAGGTATATATCTTCAGCTGAACAAGGACCTTGTCCCTGCCATCCAGATCCGCTATGCGGCTCCTATGGACCAGGACAAGCTTTGGGAGCTTATTACAATGGACACTTGGACTATCACCTATTCTAAGGATGACGTACGCCAGGAAGCGGCAAAGCTCACCTTCAAGAATCCGGGAACAGTTTATCCATTATAAAAAAACGGCATTATGAAACGCATTGTCACTTTATTGCTGTTGAGTGCTGCCATAGGTAGCATCAGCGCACGCGCTGACGAAGGAATGTGGATGATCCACGCCATCGACCAGGCTCTTGAAAAAAAGATGCAGGAACGCGGACTTGAACTGTCTGCCAACGAGATCTACAACTCCGATGTACCCGGAGCCGGCGTTTCAGATGCCATAGTGTCGCTGGGCTTCAGCTGCTCGGCAAGTGTCATCTCCGACCAGGGACTGGTGATAACCAACCATCACTGCGCCTACGGAGACATCCACGCTCTCAGCACACCGGAGAAGAACTACCTCGAAGAGGGATTCTGGGCTTTCCGTGCAGATGAGGAAAAACATCTCAAGGGCAAGAGCGCATATTTCCTTAAAAGGGTCTATGACGTGACAGAGGAAGTAAAGAAGGTCAAGAAGGACCTTGAGAAACAAGGCAAGCCGTCCGGTCTGAGAAGACTCAGCCACATTATGGAGACCTTGTACAAGCAAAGTTCAGGTCTTGATGCCGTCCTTTCATCGATGTGGAACGGCAAGAAGTACTATATGGCCCTTTATGAGGTTTATAATGACGTGCGTCTTGTCGCTGCTCCCCCAGTGTCTTCCGCCGCCTTCGGAGGCGACATCGACAACTGGGAATGGCCGCAGCACAAATGCGACTTCACAATGCTCCGTATCTACACTTCACCTGACGGAAAACCGGCAGAATATTCTCCGGAGAACATTCCTATGGTGCCTGCCAAGAAGCTGAACATCTCTCTTGAAGGCTACCAGCCTGGAGACTTCGTGATGGTAATGGGCTATCCGGGAAGCACCAACAGGTACAGCAGCTCTTTTGAAGCTAACTTCAAGGAGCAGCTCGCCCACCCTATCACCAACAAGCTCCGCGGCGACCAGATGGCCATCATCAAGGAGTGGATGGACAAGGATCCTGTCATCCGCCTCAAATACTCTGACTACTACTTCACTCTCAGCAATATGCAGGAGTACTTCAAAGGAGAAGAGGAATGCCTCAGAAGGTTCGATGTCGTGGAGGAAAAGTCAGCAAAGGAAGCCGAATACCAGAAATGGATAGACGAATCTCCTACACGAAAAAAGCAATGGGGAACCCTCCTGAATGATATGAAGACAAAATATCTCGCTGTAGAGGAACCGGAAGCGGACATCAACTACTACCGTGAATGTATCATACGAGGCACTCACCTGTACAGGGTGGCATCTAAAGTCACAGCATTCCGAAGCGGAATCATTGCTCTTAATGGTCTGAAGGCAAAGCGCCCTGCAGAACTTACTGACGGACCTGACCCTGCGGAAGAAAAGATATGCAGCGAGTACAGGTTCCGCGGCACAGGCAAGGCTCTGGACAAGTTGTCATCTGCCTTGCTGGCGGAGTACGATGTATTCGACACCAGAGTGGAGAAAGACCTTTTCAGATACGCTGTGAGGCAGTATGTCACCAATGTCGATCCTGTGTTCATTGGAAACTATCAGAAAGAACTTCTTGAAAAGTACGCCTACGACTACGATGCCCTTGTGGATGCCCTCTGGGAAGAAAGCTTCATCTCGGACAAGTCCAAGGTCGAAGCCTTCCTCGCTGAAGAGCACACCGTAAACGAGTACCTTTCTGACCCTATTTACCGCTTCATCACCGAAGTGAAGGTAATGCCTTTCAATGCCGCAATCACTGAGGCTGAAGGTCCTGTTTCCCTCACTTCACTTGACCAGGAGTACACTCACTTGAGTTACGAATACAATCTGGCGAAAGGCATAACAATGTACCCTGACGCCAACTCTACAATGCGCCTTACTTACGGAAAGGTCTGCAGTCTCGAGCCACGCGACGGCATCGTTACCGGATGGAAGACCACCCCTGCGGGAATCCTTCAGAAATACGACCCTGACGACTACGACTTCACCCTCGACCAGAAGCAGCTGGACCTCTATTCGGCAGAAGACTGGGGCAGATGGGGATTCGGAGAAGACGGTAAAGACCTGTACGTCAACTTCCTGACCGACATCGACATCACAGGAGGCAACTCCGGCAGTGCGGTGATGAACAGAAAGGGAGAGCTCATCGGACTTGCCTTCGACGGCAACAAGGAATCTCTCGCCAGCGACCTCTGGTACACTCCTGACTACAGCAAGGGCGTGTGCGTGGACATCCGCTTCGTGCTCTGGACCCTGGACAAGTACGCAGGAATGACACGAATCATAGAAGAACTAGGACTCTAAAACGACAAAACCTTAATAAATATGCAAGACAGACGCTTCGGACATTTTGACGATCAGAATCGTGAATATGTCATCACAGATCCACAGACCCCTTGGCCGTGGATCAACTACCTCGGAAATGAGGACTTCTTTTCATTGATTTCAAACACAGCAGGCGGCTACTCGTTCTACAAGGACGCTAAATTCCGCCGAATCACCCGATACAGGTACAACAACGTGCCTATGGACAACGGCGGACGCTATTTCTATATCAACGACAATGGAACAGTCTGGTCACCGGGCTGGAAGCCTTGCAAGACTCCGCTTGACTTCTACGAGTGCCGTCACGGAATGAGCTACACCCGCCTCACAGGCGAGAAGGACGGCATCCGCGCAAGCGTTCTCTTCTTCGTGCCGCTCAAGACCTGGGGAGAGGTGCAGAAACTCACCCTCAGCAACACAAGCGGACAGACAAAGAAGATCAAGCTCTTCTCATTCGCCGAATGGTGCCTGTGGAACGCCGCCACAGATATGGAGAACTTCCAGCGCAACTTCTCGACCGGAGAAGTGGAGGTGGACGGTTCGGTAATATATCATAAGACTGAATATAAGGAACGCCGCAACCACTACGCCTTCTACAGCGTGAATGCACCAGTAAACGGCTTTGACACAGACCGAGAGAGCTTCATCGGACTCTACAACGAGTTCCGCGATCCTCAGAATGTGATGGCAGGAAAATCATCCGACAGCATAGCGCACGGATGGAGCCCTATCGCCTCACACTACATCGAGGTAGAGCTGAAGGCCGGCGAGAGCAAGGATTTCATATTCCTCCTGGGCTATGTCGAGAATGAGCAGGAAGAGAAGTTTGCAGAAGCGACTCCAGGCCTTCTCCACAGCGGCTCATCGCCTATAATCAACAAGGCAAAGGCCCAGCAGATGATTGCAGCTTTCGACACAACTGCGAAAGTAGACGCAGCCTTCTCTGAGCTCAAGGCCTACTGGGATGCCCTACTTGACATCTTTACAGTGAAGTCAGAGGAAGAGAAACTGGACAGAATGGTCAACATCTGGAACCAGTACCAGTGTATGGTAACATTCAATATGTCACGTTCTGCATCATTCTTCGAAAGCGGTATCGGTCGAGGAATGGGCTTCCGCGACTCCAACCAGGACCTCGTGGGCTTCGTACATCAGATTCCGGAAAGAGCACGCGAAAGAATCATCGACATCGCATCCACACAGTTCCCTGACGGAGGTTGCTACCATCAGTACCAGCCGCTTACAAAGAGAGGCAACAACGACATCGGAGGCAGCTTTAACGATGACCCTATGTGGCTCATCTTCGGTACAGTCGCATATATCAAGGAAACAGGAGACTTCAGCATCCTTGAAGAGCCGGTACCGTTCGACAACGAGCCTGGTTCTGAAGTATCGCTTATGGAGCACCTCAGGATTTCATTCGACCACGTCGTGAACAACCTCGGTCCTCACAAGCTCCCTCTCATCGGACGTGCAGACTGGAACGACTGCCTCAACCTCAACTGCTTCTCTTGGGACCCTAACGAGTCATTCCAGACAACAGAGAACAAGACAGAGGGCTCTAAGGCCGAGTCACTTATGATTGCCGGACTCTTCGTAGTCTGCGGACGCGACTATGTGGAACTCTGCAGAAACAGAGGCCTGAACGAAGAGGCAGACCGCGCACAGGCACTTGTAGACGAGATGGTAGAGGCTGTCAAGGAGCACGGCTGGGACGGAGAATGGTATCTGCGTGCTTACGACTTCTTCGGCAACAAGATCGGTTCTGACGAGAACGAGGAAGGAAAGATCTTCATCGAGTCACAGGGCTGGTGCACAATGGCCGGTATCGGACTCGAGAACGGAATGGTGAAGAAGGCCCTTGATTCAGTAAAGGAGCGCCTCGACTGCGAGCACGGTATTGTCCTGAACAACCCGGCATTCACACGCTATTTCGTAGAGTACGGTGAGATCTCATCTTACCCTGCAGGCTACAAGGAGAACGCAGGTATCTTCTGCCACAACAACCCTTGGGTCATTATCGGAGAGACAGTACTCGGCCGTGGTGACTATGCTTGGGACTACTACAGAAAGATCTGTCCTTCATACACAGAGGAGCGCAGCGCCCTGCACAAGGTAGAGCCTTATGTATACTCACAGATGATCGCAGGTAAGGACGCAGCAAAGCCAGGTGAAGCAAAGAACAGCTGGCTCACAGGAACAGCGGCCTGGAACTGGTACGCAATTACCCAGTTCATCCTCGGTATCAAACCTGCCTACGATGGTCTTGAGATCGACCCTTGCATCAACCCTGAATGGAAGAGTTTCAACGTCCGCAGAAAATTCCGTGGCGCAACCTACGACATCGACATCCAGAACCCTCAGGGCATCTGCAAAGGCATAGCTTCAATCGAAATCGACGGTCAGAAGATCGAAGGCAACATCATCCCTCACACCCCAGGTACCCATAAGGTGACAGTGATTATGGGCCGATAACCGCTTCGTGCTGACCATCAGCACTTTACGCAAAATCACCTGCTCCATCTGGAGCAGGTGATTTTTGTTAAGATATTGGTTTACAATAACTTGTATTTTTCGTCCATTAATGGAGCGCCACTGTAAGCATTGCCATTACGATTGAGACCATACTCATAAGCTTGATGAGGATGTTGAGTGACGGTCCTGATGTGTCCTTGAATGGGTCACCTACTGTGTCACCTGTCACTGTAGCCTTGTGAGCCTCTGAGTTCTTTCCTCCGAGGTGGCCTTCCTCAACATACTTCTTCGCGTTGTCCCACGCTCCACCTGAGTTCGACATAAAGACTGCGAGAACGAAACCTGAGCCGAGACCTCCGATGAGAAGACCCATCACACCTGCAGGGCCGAGGATCACTCCCACGAGGATAGGAACGATGATGGCGATGAGTGAAGGGAGAAGCATCTCGCGCTGTGCACCCTTTGTAGAGATCTCCACGCAACGTGCGTAGTCAGGAGTTGCTTCCTTTGTGAGGATACCCTTGATCTCACGGAACTGACGGCGAACCTCAGTCACCATACTCTGAGCTGCACGCCCTACAGCATTCATTGTGAGACCGCAGAAGAGGAATGACATCATTGCACCGATGAACACGCCCACGAGAACCACCGGGTTCATAAGGTCAACGTGATAGAGAGCCATAATGTCTGGAATTGTAGCCTGAGCTGCATCAATTGTGTTACCAGCCACGTCTACGATCTGTCTTCCGAGGTGAGTGAGACCGATCTTGATCTCTTCAATATATGAAGCGAGGAGTGCAAGACCTGTGAGGGCAGCCGAACCGATTGCAAAGCCCTTACCTGTTGCTGCAGTAGTGTTTCCGAGAGCGTCGAGAACGTCTGTACGCTTGCGTACCTCAGGGTCGAGTTCACTCATCTGAGCATTACCTCCGGCATTGTCGGCGATAGGACCGTAAGCGTCAGTTGCGAGAGTGATACCGAGAGTCGAGAGCATACCCACAGCTGCGATACCGATACCATAGAGACCCTCAGAAAGGCTTGCAGCCGAGAATGAGAGGTCAAATCCGTTTGCGCAAAGATAAGCAAGAAGGATAGCCACTGCAATTGTAACTACAGGGATTGCTGTTGAAAGCATACCGAGACCTACACCTGAAATGATCACTGTTGCAGGACCAGTCTCAGCAGACTCAGCGAGTTTCTGAGTAGGTCTGTATGAATGTGAAGTGTAGTACTCTGTTGCCTGACCGATGATCACACCGGCAGCAAGACCTACAACCACTGAGAGGGAGAAGCCCCACCAGTTCTCGAGTCCGAGAAGGTACATAACTCCGAATGTCGCGATCGCGATAAGGATAGAACTGAGGTTTGTACCACGTCCGAGAGACTTGAGGAGATCGTCCATACCTGCACCTTCCTTAGTGCGCACTACATAGATACCGAGGATCGAAAGTGCAACTCCGATGGAAGCGATGACCATAGGAGCAAGGATAGCCTTCATCTGTGCGTCCACACCGACTCCGCTGAATGCAGCAGCTCCGAGAGCCATTGTCGCAAGGATAGATCCGCAGTAAGACTCATAAAGGTCAGCACCCATACCGGCAACGTCACCTACGTTGTCACCTACGTTGTCTGCGATAGTAGCAGGGTTACGAGGGTCGTCCTCAGGGATACCTGCCTCAACCTTACCTACGAGGTCAGCTCCGACGTCAGCAGCCTTTGTGTAGATACCACCACCTACGCGGGCAAAGAGAGCCTGGGTAGAAGCACCCATACCGAAAGTAAGCATTGTGGTTGTGATGAACACGAGCTTCTGTGTGCCTTCAATGTCAACGAATGCATTGAGGATGATCCACCAGAGGGCGATGTCAAGAAGTCCAAGACCTACAACTGTAAGACCCATAACGGCACCGCTTCGGAAAGCTACCTTAAGACCTGAGTTGAGGGATCTCTGAGCCGCATTGGCTGTTCTTGCAGAGGCATAAGTCGCAGTCTTCATACCCACGAAGCCAGCAAGACCTGAGAAGAAACCTCCTGTGAGGAATGCGAAAGGAACCCAGCTGTTCTGAACGCCGAGGAAGGCAAGAACCGCAAAAAGAGCAGCGAGTATGATAAAGACGATGATCACGACTTTGTACTGCTGCTTCAAATAGGCCATAGCTCCTTCTCTTACGTACTGTGCAATCTGCTTCATTGTCACAGTACCCTCACTTTCCTTCATCATCTGACGGAAAAAGATGTAGGCAAACGCCAGTGCTACCACTGCCGCTGCCGGAACAAGATAGAATAGATTATTCATTTTGTTGGTTTTAATGTGTGTTTCAATGTGGTCAAAAAGGCCTGTGCCTTGATGTTGGAAAGACAAATTTATTTAGTTTTTCATAAAAAACAAGACCGTAAATAATGAATTTTTAAGCATTTATATACTTTAATTTAAAATTTTCAATTTCACCCCTACACTTGCAGAAATCTTTTATTATATTTGCAATGTTCCGAAATTTGGTCAAGATGACAATCACCCGAAAAAACCTATTATGCGCGACCTTGACGATGGTCTGCGCTTTATTTTTATCATTCGCTGCCTATGCGCAGGACATTGAGAAATTCCATTTCAAACACGATGGAATGGAGAGAACCTATTACCTCTTTATGCCGGAGAAACTCGCTCCCGGATCTCCGCTTGTCTTCTGCCTTCACGGCTACGGCGGAAAGGCCGAGGGCTACAGACCGGAGATGATAGATGTCGCACGTGAAAACGGATTTGCCCTCTGCTATCCTCAGGGCGAAGTGGACACCAAGGGCAAGACAGGATGGATAGTGGGCTATCCTTCACAGAAAGGGGTAAAGACCGATGATGTGGATTTCATCTGTTCTCTTGCAAGACACCTTCAGAAGGAATACGGACTCAGCAAAGAGAACACCTTCCTTACCGGTATGTCCAACGGCGGAGAGATGTGCTACCTGATGGCTTACCTCAAGCCGGATATGTTCGCAGCCTTCGCTCCGATAGCAGGTCTGTCAATGGAATGGTCATATAGAAAATATTCCGCAAAGAAGGCTGTGCCTCTGATGGAGGTTCACGGCACTATGGACAAGACCTCCCTTTGGGAAGGAGACCCTGACAATGAAAACGGATGGGGAGAGTACCTCGCCGTACCTTTGGCGGTAAGCTATTGGGCAGGTCAGGCCAAATGCACCCACGAGGAGACAATCGAGCTTCCACTCATAAGAAACAAAGTAATCCTTCATAAATATATGGGAGGAGAGCCCGCTTGGGAAGGCGGCCCGTCAATCGAGGTCCGTCTATATGAAGTCGTCGGAGGCAAGCACTCCTGGGCCCTCAACGACCTTGACACCTGCAGAGAAATCTGGAACTTCTTCAAGATCTATCTAAGACCATAATATATATGAAAGATATACGCTGCCTTCTTATATTTACAATCCTGCTGATCGCCGGATGTAAAGAGACCGACCCCAGATGGGTTATGTGGTACGACGAACCTGCCGATGAATTCATAGAAGCCCTTGTGATCGGCAACGGTCAGATGGGAGCGACCGTCTATGGCGGCACAGAAGAAGAACTCATCCATCTGAACGACCTCACCCTGTGGTCAGGAGAGCCTGTAGATGTGGATGCGGACACACTTGCGGCAAAAGAAGGACTGGAACCTGTCCGCAAGGCATTGGAGGCCGAAGACTATGAGAAGGCCGACAGACTGCAACAGAGGCTGCAGGGCAAGAATTCGCAGCGCTATCTCCCGATGGCGGATCTGTGCATATATTTTCAAAACGAAGGGGAAGCAAGCGAATATATACGCAGCCTCGATATAAGCAAGGGTATCGCACAGGTGAAATATAGGATCGGCGAAACCACATTTACCCGTCGCTACTTCGTTTCACATCCGGACAAGGCGCTTGTGATCGAGTTGGAATCCGACAAGAAGGGAACCCTGAACTGTTCTCTGACTTTGAAGAGTCTTCTTCGATATGAAATTGCAGCAGACAACGGTGTCCTGACAATGAAGGGATATGCGCCATATGACGGCGAAGCCTATGACCCTAAACGTGGTATTCATTTCGCAGCCCTGGCGCAGACAGCTGAAACAGACGGAACTACCCGCCACACCGCTGACCACCTTGTTATCGAAAATGCATCATATGCAAGAATTATAGTTACTGAAGCTACAAGCTTCAACGGCTTTGACAAGGATCCCGTGAAGGAAGGCCGCGACTACCTTACCATAGCTTCAGAAAACCTCAAAAACGCATCTTCTCTAAGTGCTAAAGACCTGCAAAATAACCACATAGAAGACTTCTCGCGCTATTTTGACAGAGTGGACATCCAGCTCGGAAAGAAAGAGGATGTCCCTCAGATTCCGACAGACGAACGTCTCAAAGCCACATCGATAGAAAAGACATCTGACGATGCAAGAGATGCAAACCTTGAGGCATTGTACTTCCAATACGGACGCTATCTTATGATCTCGGCTTCACGCACCGAGGGAGTGCCGATGAACCTTCAAGGCATATGGAACCATCATTACTGGCCACCTTGGAGCGCAAACTACACAGTCAACATCAACACAGAAGAAAACTATTGGCCGGCAGAAGTGCTGAATCTGTCAGAGCTTCACGACCCTCTTCTTGGCTTCCTTGAAAAACTCAAGGCAACAGGAGAGCACACCGCAAAAAACTTCTATGACTGCGAAGGCTGGTGCACTTGCCACAACACAGACCTTTGGGCTATGTCCACTCCGGTAAACGGCAAGCCGCAGTGGGCGAACTGGCCTATGGCCGGAGCCTGGCTGAGCACGCACCTGTGGGAGCGCTACCAGTTTACCCAAGACAAGGCCTTTCTTTCAGAGTACGCCTACCCTATACTCAAAGGGGCAGCGCAGTTCTGTCTTGACTGGCTTGTTGAAGACAAACACGGCAATCTGATTACATCTCCGGCAACATCTCCAGAGAATACATTCATCACACCGGACGGCTATCACGGAGACACCGCCTACGGAACAACAGCCGACCTTGCGATCATCCGCGAATGCTTCGGAGCTGCCATAGCAGCAGCCAAAGAACTTGGTATTGATGAAGATATGCGCAAAGAAATGGAAGAAGCCTATGAAAGGCTTTACCCTTACCAGATCGGCAGCAAGGGCCATCTCCAGGAATGGTATCACGACTGGGAGGATCTTGATCCAAGACACCGCCACCAGTCACATCTGATAGGCCTATTCCCTGGAAGCCACATCACACCTGAAAGCACACCTGAACTGGCGGCCGCAGCTGCACGCTCGCTCGAGCTGCGCGGCGACAGGGCGACAGGCTGGTCAACAGGCTGGCGTGTCAACCTTTGGGCAAGACTTCTGGACGGAGACCACGCCTACGGCATCTATCGTATGCTTCTTGAATATGTCGATGACAAGGAGCACCACGGAGGCGGTACCTACCCTAACCTCCTCGATGCACATCCGCCATTCCAGATCGACGGCAACTTCGGTGGCGCAAGCGGAGTCGCAGAAATGCTTCTCCAGTCACACAGAGGAAGCATTGACCTCCTGCCGGCCCTCCCGGAAGAATGGGCAGACGGCTACTTCAAAGGCTTCCGCGCAAGAGGCGGCTTTGAAATCGACCTCGAATGGAAAGACAGCCAGGTGACAAGCGGCACCATCACCTCCCTCAGCGGCAACCTCTGCACAATCCGCAGCAGCCACCCTCTGAAAACCTCAGCCGCCTCATCAGAGACCACCATCGACCCCGACAGCCACCTGCCTTACACCCTAACATTCCCAACAACTGCCGGAAAAGTCTACAGATTGACACCAGTAAAATAACAGCAAATCGCACAAAGCACTATAACACAGCCTCTTATGCAAAATCACCTGCTCCATCTGGAGCAGGTGATTTTACGTATCTCTTTGTTGCTGAAATGCTTAGCTATAACACCTCCAGCTCTGCCGCAACACCGACCTCTACAGCGCGGCAGTTGTCGATGTAGTACTCACCGTAGTTGCCGTATTCGGCACCTTCCACTCCTTCGACCTTAGGATGCTCACCATAGGTTCTTTCTACGTAGAAAAGAAGACGGAGGTTGTCTTTATTCCATTTGCCATTCAGTGTAGCGGTGTAGGTGTTGGTCCAGACAGAAGGAGAATCTGTCTTTATGGTCTCACCGGAAATTGAAGTTACAGCCAGGCGGGCTACGTCATCGTGATCATATCCCATTCCAGCTCCGTTCTGATAGCCTGTGATGTCATCTTCAAGAAGAAGGATTGTAAGCCTGTAGGAGTCTGCCTTCTTCAGATAAAGTGACACGTCCACACTCAGGGTATTACCATCAATAGAACTGCTGCAGGCGATTCCTGCTGTTGTCGGATAATTCGCAATAGTCTCTTTAATTGCGTTTACAGTGACCTCTGCTGTTGTAGCAGTAGAAGAATAATTCGGGATTGAGACTCTTCCGTCTACTATTCCTGTCGGATAGCCAGAAATACGATAACGGTTGCCCAGAGTCGTCGTACCGAAAAATTCATAATTTGAGTCGCCGCCGTGAAGGCTTACCAATTCAAGACTTCCGCTCATCTGAGACTTTGCAGTCTTGAAGGCAGTACCCATATAAGGACAGTATCCGCACCAAGTTGCAGTAAACCTCATTGCAAGTGAACGATGCACAAAAGAAGCGAACTGCCAGTCATCGGCTTCAGTTCCAGCTGCAAGCTGTGTAACTGTCACCTCACAAGTCCTTCCATATGCCTGGAAGGTCACAACAGCTGAGCGCTGTTCTTCCAGAGGGTTCGGTTCCGCATAAAGAACTACCTCTTTTACAGATGCCGCCTTTGATTCGGCCGACTTAAGCCAATCCGCATCGATACTGAACTCGAAATCTATATCTGTGTTTATGCTGATTTTCACCTCGCCACCAAGGCAGCTTACATATTTGTGGTCTTCAAAGATTTCAAATGTCGCCTCATAAGGTTTCTGAATAACTCTTACAGGAAAGACAAGATCATCTGAACAGATGTTCACAACACCTGTCCTCTCTTCTGTTTCCATATTCTTGTCCACCTGGACTGTAATGAGGGCAGTACCAGCTGCACCCTTGTCAGGAGTTACAGTAATCCACTCATCCGGTGTCTCCACATACCAGTCAAGGGCAGAAGCAAACCCCACCTTTACCTTTGCACCACCACCAGAAACATTGATTTCATCCTTGCTTGTCTGAACCAAAGTGATACTTGCATCAGACTTAGCTCCCTCACATCCACAAAATGCAACAACTGCAGATAACAATAAGAAAATATACTTTTTCATAGCTCTATGATTTATTATTCATATATTAAAATTCCAATCCACCGCCTGTCCAGGCCATATTCAAGCCATCACCTGGCGCCTCTGTTACGGTCACCCATTCTCCCCCACAAGGCTTGAATTTCAAGGTTCCGGCATAATTGCCATAATGTCCAAGATTCACGTCTGCAAAGATAATATCTAATCCGACATAATACGCACAACCGACTGCATTACAAAACTGCCCTTCCGCATATTCGTGGTTATATTCATCTGTACTGTCTGCCGGAACGCCGAAATAGCTGTTTCCACTCACATAATAATCTTCTATCACAAACACATCTGTGGTATAATCTGAATCTATCGATCCAATAAACTGATTGACGTGACGTCCGGCAACCAGCGACTGCAGCTCGGTAAGGAAATAGAAGTCTTCCGGTCCGCTGAATATATTCTGTTTCCTCCAGATGTAAATGGAGATCGGCACATACTTGTCTTCACTCCCGTAACAGTCGATCCTGGTATCAGTCACAGAGCAATCCTTTATGTATGCATTTCCCACATCTCTTGCTGCGATAAATCCAATCAAACCACCTGCATCTCCCTCTGTGTACCACCACTGCGAGCCATATGCCTTATACAAATTACTCTCCGCGTACACAGGACCTATATTATACTCTTCTACGATCCCCGTCCGCCTATTCTTCACCACATAATCATCTACAGAACAGCCTATTATATCAGAGTCACCACACATATGTCCTATAAGGCCACCCATCTTGCAGACAGCATCTACTACTCCAGACGAGCAGTGAACATTGCACGCAGTGTAAGTAGAAAAGGATTCTATCATAGAGACCAATGTACCCGCGTACGCATTTCCATATTGAAGATCGCCCTCCTGAAGATTAATTCCATTATAGACATCTGCTCCGACAAAATTGAGATTCAGATGCTGTGTTCCCGGCTCAACAGTATGAAGAATAAATGCTGCGCCAGGATGAACGTGCTCTTCCATCACCACCTTCACATTATATATGGTATTGTTGTCTGCCTCTGTCAAGGCTTCCTGCGGTTCGAACCTCTTCTCCTTCCTGACACCGTTTATATATGTAATATCAGCAATGCTTTCGAATATATATCCGTCGTCACCGCCCATATCGACATCAGCAAGAAGGTAATATTTTCCCTCACGCAGCGACTTTCCCTGAAGGTACGCAAGGTCATATGACGAATATATGACGACGCCTGCTTCCCAGCCGTCGTATAAAGGGTCGGCCGCAAGCGGCGCTACCTGTCTGCGCCCGTCCCATTGTGGCACAAACCTCACATTTCCATATATGACCGTACCTCTTCCATACACTTCATCACCCAGGAAATTGTCGAAAGTTGTGAAATCGGTCTCACGCAGCCATTCTCCCTCATTTCCTTCGGCATATGGGCCTGAATATGATTCCCTATCCTTATTACGAAGGACTACATTTGACGACGAGCACTGCGTATCGAATGAAAGCACTTCCCTGCTGTCGTAGCCACTTAGCCTTCCTACCATCTTTCCGGCAGATCCTGCTGCAGCAACTTCAGTCTCTATGACGCTGCAACCTTCAAATGAAACAGCAAGCTCTTCTTGACGGTCTTCCTGACTCTCTCTGGCAACAAAGCCCGCCAGACCACCGGCATCAGCAGTTGCAGCAGATACAAAAGAGTTCCTGACTGTCACGTTATTAAATACGGCACTTCCCCGTAGTTCATTAACCACGGCTCCTGCAGCCTGCAGATCTGAAGTTATCCTGAAATTATCCAGAACAATATTGCTTATCTGAAGATTTTGTGCAGTGCAAAGGAAGGCATTTGAAGAATAGTTGGTGATTGTGCAGCCAGAACCGTCTATGATAATGTCTTCATAATATCTGGATGATGAAGATAGTGCTGAAATAACATCATCAGGCATAAATGACATATCCAGATCAGCTACAATCTTCAGCCTTACTCCCTCCGTATACTCCAAAAGAAGAAAGGCAGCCATCTGCTCCGGTCTTGAAATACAGATCCATCCATCTTCAGACACTTCGGGAACATTAAAATACTCCAAAGTCCACTCTGACCCAATCTCGCTTTCCTCTCCCTTCTCGGTAGAATCCTCGTTATCTTCTGGATTCGGAACCTCAATGAGCGGTGGTTCAGGCTCGGGAACTATTGGGATATCTTCGCCTCCGCAGGAAGTAAAGACAAGTATCCCAAAGGATAGAAGTATATATATTAATCTATGCATTGTTTCATCTCTCGAATTGTACGCAATATAATAAAAATGGATGATTCTCCATTTGTTATTCTTCTAAAAGATAACAATGGTAGAATCACCCATCTTATGTTGTGCGGCCTGAGCCGCAAGACTTTCGTCTGATTACTCAGCTGCAGGAGTCTCAACAGTCTCAACAGCCTTCTTAGAGCTACGACGAGTTGCCTTCTTAGCTGCCTTAGGAGCAGATGCGAGAGCTGCCTCGTTGAAGTCTACGAGCTCGATGAGAGCCATATCAGCTCCGTCACCCTGACGGAAACCAGTCTTCAACACGCGAGTGTATCCACCTGGACGGTCAGCGATCTTTGGAGCAACTGTGCGGAAGAGCTCTGTAACAGCCTCCTTGTTCTTGAGGTAGCTGAATACAACACGGCGAGAGTGAGTAGTGTCCTCTTTTGACTTAGTGATAAGAGGTTCTACATACATCTTGAGAGCCTTAGCCTTAGCTACAGTTGTCTGGATTCTCTTGTTGAGAATGAGCGATGTAGCCATATTAGCAAGCAGTGCCTTACGGTGACCGCTCTTACGACCAAGATGGTTGATTGCTTTATTGTGCCTCATATTGCTTAAACGTTCTTTTTCTTAGGTTCAATATTATACTTGGTTACATCCATTCCGAATGAGAGTTTCATCTTCTCTACAAGGAGATCGATCTCGTTGAGCGATTTTCTACCGAAGTTTCTGAACTTCATAAGCTCAGCTCTTGAGTAAGAAACCAGGTCAGCGAATGTGTCGATGTCCGCAGCCTTCAGACAGTTATAAGCTCTTACTGAGAGTCCCATATCTGAAAGCTTAGTGAGAAGAAGGTGTCTCATATGGAGTGATTCCTCATCAAGCTCTTTTGACTCAGCCTCGATTGAGCTCTCGAGTGAAAGCTTCTTGTCGTCTGTGAACAGCTTGAAGTGGTAGATGAGGATGTTTGCAGCCTCCTGAAGAGCTACGTTAGGAGTGATCGAACCATCAGTTACGATCTCCAGGTTGAGCTTTTCGTAGTCGGTCTTCTGCTCTACACGCCAGTTCTCTACAGTCCAGTTGACATTCTTGATCGGAGTATAGATTGCGTCAACAGGAATTGTTCCGATGACAGCCTCCGGATCTCTGTTCTCGTCAGCAGGCACGAAACCGCGGCCCTTTGACACTGAGAGAGTGATCTCAAGCTTTACAGCTGGCTCGAGAGAGCAGATGTGCAGTTCAGGGTTAAGCACCTTGAAAGAAGACAATCCTTTTGAGATATCCTCTGCGGTA
>JAFZED010000009.1 GCA_017560825.1 Bacteroidales bacterium
AACCTCAACAGAAGTGCTTCTATTGAGGTTTTTAATGCTTTTTGCGGTGAGAGGGGGATTCGAACCCCCGGTACGGTTACCCGTACGTCAGTTTAGCAAACTGGTGGTTTCAGCCACTCACCCATCTCACCAAGCTGACCCATTTTTCGAATGGGACTGCAAATATACAAAGAAATTATTGTTTTGCAATATTTTCTCTCATTTCTGTGTCGGCCTGGATGTTTTTCATCTTATAATAGTCCATAATGCCGAGATTTCCGTTGCGGAATGCTTCCGCCATTGCAAGAGGAACTTCAGCTTCTGCCTCGATCACGCGGGCGCGTGCTTCCTGAGCCTTAGCCTTCATTTCCTGCTCAAGAGCCACCGCCATAGCGCGGCGCTCCTCTGCGCGAGCCTGTGCGATGTTCTTGTCAGCTGAAGCCTGGTCCATCTGGAGAACTGCTCCGATGTTCTTTCCGATGTCGATGTCAGCGATGTCGATAGAGAGGATTTCAAATGCAGTTCCCGCATCAAGTCCCTTGTGAAGCACCACCTTTGAGATGCTGTCAGGGTTCTCAAGAACGAGTTTGTGGCTCTCTGCCGAGCCGATAGATGACACGATACCCTCACCTACTCGAGCAAGGACAGTCTCTTCTCCGGCACCTCCGACGAGCTGCTTGATGTTTGCGCGTACTGTAACACGTGCCTTGGCGATGAGCTGGATACCGTCCTTTGCAACAGCTGTGACAGGAGGAGTATTGATCACCTTAGGGTTAACTGACATCTGCACTGCCTCGAACACGTCACGTCCTGCAAGGTCGATCGCAGCTGCCATCTTGAAATCAAGGGCAATGTTTGCCTTGTCAGCAGAAATGAGGGCATTAACGACCTTAGGAACATTTCCTTTTGCAAGGTAGTGAGCCTCAAGCTCATCAGCATAAAGGGTAAGACCTGCCTTTGTTCCTGTCACCATCGCCATCACGATAGTATTGGGAGAAACTCCTCTCCAACGCATAAGCACAAGCTGGAGAAGCGAAATACGTACTCCGGAAATCAAAGCCTGGAACCAAAGAGTCACAGGGAAGAGCCAGAGGAAGATCACCAGACCGATAATGGCCACTGCGATCCAAACAACGATCATTGCATCCATAATTATACTATTTAATTGAATTTCATTGACTTATAATCAATAATCGACTTTAACATAGATTTTACCGTCTTCAATGAGGACCACCTCAACATCTGAGTCCGGATCAATCATTCCTTCCAGAGCCTTCACCTCCACAACGCAATCTGCAAATCTTGCAGAACCCATAGGCGCAAGCCTGGTAATTGTACGTCCCTTGTCTCCTACAGCCAAAACTACATTCTCCACCGCCTTAGAAGTGATGTTTGTCTCCAGCGACATTCTCTTCCAGGTCTTGGCACGAAGAACATATATTGTAAGAGCGACAATCAGAACAGCATTCACAGCTGTCACTATCGCACCTGTAGTTTCTCCGTACTCCATAAAGGCATAGAAGCAGGATCCTCCCATAGAAAGGAGGCCCAACACACCTGCAACTCCGACACCCGGAATGAGCAGTATTTCAGCAAAGATCAGCACCAGGCCGACCAGAATCAATGTAATAATGAATCCCATAAGGACAAATTTACTTGTTTAATGTCGTATTTCCTATGATATCTACAGAAACTTCACTCACGCCCATTGACTTGATGAAGTCCGCCAGTTCTTCAGCCTGCCTCTTGTCAGAGAAAGGACCGACAGCATAAGAAGTAACCCCTTCAGAAGCCTCTGAACGAGCCATATCCTTTCCTGCAGCACGCATCCTTATTCCCGCTGAAAGTGTCTGGTCAAGTCCGTCTTCACCTGGTATGAATGACACTCTGTATAGATGTTCCTCCACCACAACAGTATGCTCCTTGTTGCGTGCAGAAGCCACCTTCACCTCCTCTCCATCTATGTAAGCGACAATGAATGCACCCCTGAATCCAGCCTTCTTGACCGCATTGAGTTTAGATATTACATCATTGTAAGTCCTGAAAAGACCCACTCTGTAGACATAGGTGCCGGTGTTAGGATACCTCTTCTCAAATACAGGGCTCAGTCCCCTCAGACTCTTGACGGAAGCCTTTGATTTTGAACTGAATATCTGTATCTGATAAACAATTCCCGAAGGTATGGTGTTATCCTCTGCAAACTGTCCGACCTGTTCAATCTTGAATGAATAATCAAACTGCTTCTGAGGCTGTTTCATAGCCAGCACAAGAGGTTCGCCTGCATCCATCTTCGTAAAGACATAGCTTGTAGCATCTCCTACCACCTCACGGTCGGTATCCGCGAGAATCTCCTCCGGATTAATGGTGATTCCGTTGAAGAGAAGATCCATCTCAATTTCCTGAAGTTCCGATATTTCCTTATCCAAAGCCTTTTTCAGATCAGGAATCTTTGACTCGTGTCTGAGAATTATATCAGTAAGAGCCACTCTTTCTGAAACGTCATTGCTCAAAGCAAACCTGTTTCGTTCATCTTCGAGAGAGTTCTGGTAGAAATTCACAGAATCCCTCAATGCCCTTACCGCATTCATCTTGTCCACATATCTGCGTATATTGGCATCTTCCGGAAGCGAAGAAGCACGACCTGACTCCTTCAAGGATGTCTCGGAAAGTTCCAGACTTGCTATTCTGCGCAAATGCTCGGGATCATTGACTTCCTTTCTGACAGGAAGTGAATCATATTCAAGAACATAGACATACACACTGTCGGAAGAGCACTCTCTATTGGACGCAAACATCGTGTAATGTCCGTCCGGAGAATTCACAAAAAGAAAATCATCGGCTGGAGAAGAATAAGGAAATCCCATATTCACCGGCTCTGCCCAGTCGTTCTCCTCGTCAGACCATTCAGACATATATATATCATAGCCGCCAACGCCGTAAAGGCCCTTCGAGGCGAAGTACAGCGTCCTGCCGTCAGGCGAAAGCATCGGATATATTTCATCAGCCGCCGAGAGCATATGCTCGTTAAGGAAGGCGGGGACGCTCCAAAGGGAGTCCTCCAGTTCGGTCATATATATATTGCATATCCCTTCGTGATCCGCAGCGCTATAGAATATGCGCTCCGCTCCTTCCGGAGCATATGTTGCCTTATGGAAAGGGTGGGCAAAGCCCTCGCCTGTAAGATTTGAGGACGGTCTCCAACTCTTGTCCGGAAGAGGGTAATACAGGTAAAAATCCTCTATTGAAAAACGATGTCTGGCCACCACAGCAGGGCTGTAGGTGAACTTCCTCATATTCCTTCCGTTTTCCGAGAGCAGGAGTTTATCTTTCAGCAGACGGATTCCAAGGGTGTCAGTAGAATCCTTCTCCATAATGGAAAGTGCTTCCGAATACGCCTTCACAGCATAATCGAAGGCATAATTCATATGAGCGACGTCACCGGAGGCTACAAGACTGTCCGGGCTCTGGGCGAAAGATAATGCTGAAGACAGCAATAATATCAGAGATAGTATATAATGTGTGGGATTTGCGCTTTTCATTACTTAAAATGACTCATTTTCAGCCTACAAAAATAAGAAATATTTATATAAACTTCATTTATAAGAAAAAAATCGTAAATTTGTGCCCTATTTTGCGGGAGGTATGGAAAAGCCACTCCGTATTATCCCGAATAATGCATACAAATATCATTAAAACAATAAATTATTATGCAAAGTAAAGGCGCTATCAGATTTGTAGCCATCCTCCTTCTCCTTGCATCTCTGTGGCAGCTTTCATTCACACTCGTGGAGAAAGTTCAGACAAACAAGGCAGAGAAATATGCAGAGGCTAAGGCTCAGGCTGCAATGAATTCAGCTGCATTCGGCAAGATCGCTGAAGCAGACCAGACCTCTTACCTTGATTCAATCAAATCACAGGAAAGCAAGAGGTACATCGATTCAATTTCTTCTGAAAAGATCTATTTAGGTTACACCTACAAAGATGTTCAGGCAAAATCAATCAACCTCGGTCTCGACCTCAAGGGTGGTATGAACGTAATGCTCCAGGTGCAGCTCGAGGACCTCGTGAAGGCTCTTGCAGGTGGCAACAACACTCCTGAGTTTACAAACGCACTTGCCATCGCAAAGCAGCGCAGCGTTGAGGAGAGAGGTGACTTCATCACTCATTTCGCTGCTGCTTGGAAAGAGACAGCCAACGGAATGCCTCTCGCTCAGATCTTCGGAACTTACGAGATGAGAGACAAGATCGGTCCTGAGTCTACTGACGAGCAGGTTATCGAGGTCATCAGAGCAGAGTCAGAGAGCGCAATCTCTAACTCATTCAACGTCCTGAGAAACCGTATCGACCGTTTCGGTGTGACACAGCCTAACATCCAGAAGCTTGGTAACACAGGTCGTATCCTTGTGGAGCTTCCAGGTGTAAAGGAGCCAGAGCGTGTAAGAAAGCTTCTCCAGGGAACAGCATCACTCGAGTTCTGGGCAACATACGACAACACTGAGATCGAAGGCTTCCTCAGCGAGGCTAACAGCGTACTCGCTGAAATCCTTGCAGTTCAGGAGCCTGTAGAGGAAGTTGCTGCTGAGCAGACTGCTGAAGGCGATGACCTTCTCGCAGCTGAGCTTCAGAACAACGCAAACGACGCAGCTCTCGAGGCTGAGCTCAAGAGAAACCCTCTCTTCGCAGTTCTCCAGCCTTCAGGCGCAAGAGGCAACGCTTGCATCGGTTATGCTCACTATGCTGACACAGCCGCAATCAACAAGTATCTCGCAATGCCGCAGATCAAGTCTCTCTTCCCACCAGAATTCAAGCCTATGTGGGGTGTCAAGGCTTCTCCTTTCTTCGAGGGCGGTAACGTATTCGAGCTTGTTGCAATCAAGGCTTCTTCACGTGACGGCAAGGCTCCACTCGACGGTGGCAGCGTAACTGACGCTCGCGTACAGTACGGCAACTCAGGCGGAAACCCAGAGGTTTCAATGACTATGAACGCTGAGGGTGCAAACACTTGGGCAAGACTTACAAAGGATAACATCGGCAAGCAGATCGCCATCGTACTCGACGGTATGGTTTACTCATATCCTACAGTTCAGAACGAGATTTCAGGCGGTAGCTCACAGATCACAGGTAACTTCACACTCGAGGAGGCAGAGGACCTTGCTAACGTCCTCAAGTCAGGTAAGCTCCCTGCACCTGCAACTATCATCCAGGAGCAGGTTGTAGGACCTTCACTCGGTGCTGAGTCTATCAACGCAGGTCTCATCTCATTCGTGATCGCGTTCCTCCTCGTACTCCTTTATATGCTCTTCTTCTATCGTGGAGCAGGTCTTGTAGC
>JAFZED010000079.1 GCA_017560825.1 Bacteroidales bacterium
GATACGGCTGTAATGGGAACAAGGTTTTCCTTGATGAGTGATCCCATAGAACTTACTCTTATGTCTGGTGGAACTGTGCTTTTTTATGTGTCTAAGGCCAATATCGCTAGAGATAGGGTGTTCGTGGATTATAAGAAATATATAGACTTATGTGGAGACATAGATAAAGAGTTAATAAAAGAATATCAAGACAGACTTAAGGAATATACAGGAGCAAGAGATGATCGAAATAAGTTCTTTTATTCAGCTTCTTTAGATTTGTTAAAGAAAGGGATTGTTGTACATCATGGCTCTATGCCATTGAAGATGCGTTCAATAATTGAGGATTTTATAAATGCTGGTTTATGTAGAATATGTTTTGCTACCAGTACTATTGAGCAAGGGATTAATATGCCTTTCGATACCGTGTATATTACTAGATTTGAAAAAAGTAAACCTTTGGCTATTAAAAATCTTATAGGAAGAGCTGGACGGTCTACAGCTGCTAAGAAACTTGATGTGGGTAGAGTCATTATTAATAGCAACAATGTTACAGATTTCCGAAAGATTGTTAACGAAGATTATAAGGTGCGTACTACATCATTGATTGAGGAACCTGTTAAAGAATTGGGTTCCGATTTCGATGATTTTAGAGAGTCTATAATTAATGGAACTTTTGTTGAAGAATTTAATATGCCACAGAAGCAAGTTGATATTTTGAGCGCTGAAGAACTACAAGGCAAAATATCAGAAATTCTACCTACGCTTATTAATAATGACAACTCGCTAAATGAGATTTATAAACTTTCAAAAGATAAATCAGATTCTATATATCAATTGCTAATTGATATATATGAAAGGCATCTTAATAGAAATGTTGTAGATGCAGAAAGGGCAATTTTAATACATGCATTGCATATATTGTTTTATAGAATGTATTATAAAACCTTTAGTGCCATATGCAAAGTGCGTTATAAGAGATTGTGTAATTTCGAACAGATTAAAAAACTTCATTCTCTGGGTAGAGATTATAGTAGAGTCAAAGTGCAGTATTTACCAGCCTATAGCGATATACCAAATTCAAACTTGCAACGATTCCCTTTAGTTGAACTATCTAGATTTGCAAAGGATGTCGATTTTGATGTTGTTGTGTATGATACATATGACTATTTGGATAAATTAATAGGTTTTAAATTGTCAGATATTTACTATGCGGCTTTCAAAGTTAATTATGAAAAGACTGATGATGAGAGAGCTTTAGTATTTGCAAATCTAATTAAATATGGAACATCAGATGAGAAAGAAATTTATATGATTAGGTATGGATTGACTCTGGATGATATTAATACTTTGGAGCCATTTATTGATAATATTGATGCTACAGGAATCACTGTTCTTCCGGAATTTTATAATCTCTCTGAAGATGTCAAAAAGCCTCTTGAGAGATTTGTGTAGAGGTAAGTTTAATAGGTTAGGCAACTGCAATGAAAGATTCTTTGGAATTATCCTCAATATAATTAACTCTGTAGACCCAACAGGAATTTACGTTCTTTAAAATAAAAGCTGGTTAGGTTTGATGCTAAAACTGTATTAAACTCTATCAAACTATAACTCAAAGCCGCTGAAAAACTAACCTTGATAATCGAACTCTAATAGACCCTAAAGGACTATAAAGTGGTAATCAAAAATAACTGTTTGCTAATCTGTTGTTCATTTTTGAGACCTTATTTGAGAATCAATGCGTTATAAATCATACTATGCTCCCTGGGGGAGCACGAAAGGAGTTCAGAAATGAACTCCTTTTTCTTTTATCAGCTCTTAAGCATCTGCAATGTATAGGGAAGTTTATTAGAATTCACAAAAATGTTGGTAAATCGGTTGGTAAAATAATTCTAAATTAGTTTTACCAGCATGTCTATTTAAGACATCCCTTATTCTAAGATATAATGTCCATGAAACCTCGATTTTGTGGACATTAATTGTTTATAATGTATGCGTTTTGCGATTTTGTGGACATTATAACCAGATATGATGAGGGGTAGATTTCTGAGGCAATATTCATATCTGTGGGTAATGCAGCACAAACCACATAGAACGCCATAACCCTAACCTCCTCACCCACCTCAAAAGACTCAACCGCACACCCGCAGTGTCACTATTCTGTATGCGATTCTGAAGATTTCTTTCTGGTAGAGGATCATAATATTCCGGAATATGTGAGTTGACATTATGTTAAATATTCTTTTGTTCACTATGAACATTATTCTATATCTTTGTGTTAAAGATATAATGTGACATTATAAGTTTACATTAAGTAGATAGAGATATTAAGCATGACAGAAATTAAAATCACCCAATCAGAGATTGCTAGAATCAAAGATTTAAGATCTAATTATGATGCTTTGATTGCAGAGCCCAATAGCTATTCGGCTATTGAAGCGTATCACTTATGGTATGATGAATCAAGCGTTGTATTTAGTCGTTACTTCGATGATGGCAATAAGGAATACAGCAGCTTTACTAATGTAGATAATAATGGTAACGGGTATGTGTTGAGGGGAAATTATCAAAAGATTCGCAAGGATTTCTGTGTGTTGGTAGATAAATTAGAGCGAGGCGCTTTCGGTGTTGATAAGCCTACTATAGTTGAATGTGCACCAAACATAATGGTATCTTCTAAGAAAAGAATTTTTATTAGTCATGCGTCAAAAGACAAAGAGTTGATTGGCAAATTTGTGGATTCAATTTTTCTGTTGGGAATGGGGGTTGACTCTGAAATTATTGCATATACCTCTCGTGAAGATACTGGTGTTCCACCAGGTGAAAGCATCCCTGAATTTATTCAAAGTAATATTGCGTGTGCTGATATTGTCTTATTAATGATTTCTGACAACTATAAAGATAGTGAAGTATGCCTAAATGAAATGGGGGCAGCTTGGGCATTGAATAAATATATTATCCAAATCCTACTACCTAATACGTCATTTGACAAATTGGGTTGGTTGTGTTCATTGGATAAGGCTATCAAAATAATTAATCCAGAATCTATTGATATACTATGTGAGGTGATTACTGACAGATTAGACATCGGTATCAAGCCAACTGTATGGAACAGGAATAAAAACGCATTTACATCGTACTGTGCAACATTAATATCTGCAATTTTGCCAGCAATTATAGAACCAGAGGTTGTTGATGCTGAGGAAACTGATGAAGACGAGTTTGGATTTATGGATTATAAGGAACAGCTTGAATCAGAAGTAGAAAAAACTAATAAGGTATGTTTAATTATTACAGAGGCGCAACAAGAATGTACCTTAGGGATAGAAGCTAACGCCGCTAAATTAAATGGCCTTAATCCTCAATGCCCCAATATTGCACAGGTGAAGGGTGTTATGGTGGCAACTGCTAAAGTAATGGATAAATTATCTGATGTTCAAGAAAACAATACCGATTTGTTAAAGCAACATTTCTTCCGTATGGTTGATATTGCCCTTAAAATGAGGTCTGTTTCAACTCCTAATACGGAGGAAGAGGTGATAACAGAGTTTGATTCTGTGCGACAATTACTTACGGCAATTCATGGGGCCAAGTTGGGGCTTGGTTCATTTAAAGCCGCTGTGGATGAGTTGCCTAAGGCTGAGAGTACAATTATTAAGGCTCGCAAACGATTGTCAAGCAGCCTCAATGATTTGTTGATTGTGTTAGATGAGTGTTTGGCAAAAGGTCAAGAACTTATCCATGTTGTATTGTAATTAATGACGCTTAATTATAGAGTCCCTATCAATATGTAGCTGTAATTATAAGAACTTTTACTGCTTCAAACATCCGATAGGAACCACATAAATTCCGTCCTCAGTACGTCTATATGCATACTCTCCAGTTGCAGTCAAAATCATCTTGAATGCTGGACTTTTCATTCGAGTTGTGTCAATCTGCTCTTCCAATGCGTTGAGGGTTGTTGCCCCGTCCTTAATCAATGAGTCGCCGCCTAACTTGATTTCAATCAGACCATATTGACCATTTCGAAGATGTACTACAGCATCGCACTCTAAGCCGCTCTTATCACGATAGTGATATACTTTTCCATTAAGAGCTTCTGCGAAGACGCGTAAGTCTCTTACGCACATTGCTTCAAAGAAGAATCCCATTGAATTAAGATCATTCATCAAATCAGTCGGGCCCAAACCTAGTGCAGCGGTTGCAATCGAAGGATCAACGAAGTAGCGTGTATCAGTAGTGCGTATAGCAGTCTTTGAACGAAGATTAGGGTTCCAAGCAGGCATATCCTCAACGACAAAGATCTTCCTCAACGCGTCAAGGTATGAACTTATTGTGTCTTCGTCCAATGTCGTAGTGTCGTTATTTTTAAGATCTTCCTTTAGCGTGGCAATAGATGCTTGTGTGCCTTGATGGCGGGCATATGCTCGCATAAGACGTTGAACCCTTTCTGAAGCTCTCTTGACTCCATCCACGTTGGTGACGTCTTCCTTTGTAACGGCGTCGTAATAGTCAAATGCCTGTTCCAATGCAGCTTCTTCTGGCAAACCAACAGCAATTGGCCAACCTCCACGGCATATTAGGAATGCTATATCAGAAAGTTTGAGGTCATTCTTTTGTAGAATTTTGTCTGGAGCCAGGAATAGTTCACCAAGGCTTACCGTTCCGTTTGACTCTCCTGATTCAAACAATGTCATAGGGCGCATGGTAAGCCAAGCGAAGCGACCTGTGCCAGAGTGTTCTCTTTCTTTTTCTGCATCTTTATCAGGTACTGCTGAACCTGTGAGGATGAATTGTCCCATAGCATGACGATGGTCAACAGTATATCGTACTGCATCCCATAACTTAGGAACAGTTTGCCACTCGTCGATGAGCATAGGTGTTTCTCCGGCAAGTGCAGCATCGGAATCTATTTCCAAAAGACTCTTAAAATGATCCTTGATATCTGGTTTAGCTAACATTATCTTGCTAGCTGCTATTTCTTCCGCAGTAGTAGTCTTTCCACACCACTTTGGACCTTCAATAAGGACGGCTCCTTTGGCCTGGAGTTTTTTCTCCAACAAGCTGTCCAGAATTCTGCGTTTGTAATTCTTCATTTCTCTCATATCTTAATGAGCACAAAATTAATTAATTATTTCAATTTTCGGTAATTCGGCATTAAATTTTTCGGTAATTTGGCATCTGTTTGTTCGGTGTTTTGTCTTTGTCTTATGTGCTTAAGTATAGACATCGAGATATACTTTATTGAATAAAATAACTATCTTTGATGAGCATAGAACATTAAGGTATGAATAAATGTAACTTTACGCTCATTACTGCTATTTATGATCAGCAGACGGCAAACTTATATAGTGAAATATATTTCCCTATTATCTCTTATGAGATATCGAGATTGTTCCATGAGTCATCGTCTTGTCAAAAGTACTACGATATAACAGCCTTGAAAGATTCTATTCAGGATAGTTTCGGTGTGTCGATTCCCCTAATCGTGTTGAAAAGAGCTGTAAAGACATTATCGGAAAATAGAAAGACTGGGCTGAAGATTTCATTATATGAAACAGGTGAGAAATTTTTAATTGAACAACCGTGGGATGAGTCAATAGGGGTTTCTATAGATCAAAAATTTGAAGAATTGAACCTTAAGTTGGGTAAACTTGAGGAAAAGTTCTGTGCATATTTAGAAGAAAACGGTATCCCATCTCAATTGTCTTTTGCTCAATTCTTCGAGGATCATAAAGAGGATATAATAGCATTGTTGAATGCGAATGATACAAGTACGAAGATTGACGGTGAATATGTACATTATGTAACATTCCTTCAAGATATAAGGAAAAGTGATCCTAAGTTATATGCAACTGCAAATGAGGTGTTTTGGGGAACTGTCATATCAGGTTTTCTGCAAAGAGAAAAAGTGGAGTTTGATGTAAAGGTGAGTGAGTCGGTAAGGTATTATTTGGATACTTCCCTAGTGATGTCTCTTTTAGACCTGGATACCACTGAGAATCATCAATATGCGGTTGAACTTTGTGAAATAATTAATAAGTCTGGATGTCAAGCATGGGTTCATCCTATAACGATAAAAGAGATTGATGGAATTTTACAAAAGGTTGAACAATATGGCCCAGCAAGTGCGATGCATATTAGTGCAGCGGTTGAAAGGCGTGATCTTACTCCATCAAAAATTACAAATATTCGAGCTTCTCTAGAGGGGTTAATAAAAAAGGCGGGAATAAATGTTCTTAATTTATCTCCGAACAAGGTCCGTGAAATAATATCAGACTATAAAGACAAAGGTTCTGTCAAAGCTCTAGGAGAAGCTAGGCGCGGGCATAATAAAGAATCTATTGCTGATATTCATGATGTGTTTATGTATGACTATATTTCTAACAATAGAAGGTATACTAGTACATTTATGGAGAAAAATGATCTATATTTTGTGACTCTTAATAAAGATCTGATCAGATATTTCAGGGAGCAACAGGCTCAAGGTACTTCTCCTATAATGTTGCATCCATCAAGAGTGATTGTGGATTTGTGGATGCATAATGCTGAAGGCCTATCTGTTAAAGGAGATGGTTTAAGTGAAGTGATGTCAAGATGTATAGCTCTTAATAAGACAGATGCGAGGAAACGTATAACAGATTTTGTGAAAAAATTTAATGATTCTGAGCAGGCTTTTACTGAGGAGGTTGTGCAAAAGGTATATTCTGCTTTAGTAAATAGGTCTTCTGCTGTGGTTAATTCTATCGATGATCTTATGGAGTCTGAAACGGAGTCGAAGGATGAATTAAGACTTAAAATAGCTACTGTTGTGGATCACGCCGTTAAATGGGAAGAAAGTAGACGGCAAATGATTCAAGACTCTAAAGATAATTATGAAAGACAGACATTAGAGCAACAAGAGACAATTGCTCAGCGTGATGAGAGGATTAAAATACTAGAAGAAAGTATTAAGATAAAGAATGAAATAGAGGACTTAGATGAACAAATAATTGATAAAACTAATGAATTGGAAGAACTGGAAAGAAATAGGGATTCATCTATTTCGATGTTCCGACCTTATTCCTTCTTTATAGTTGGATGTATTGCTGCTCTTGCTACTTTGGCAATAATAATTCATTTGGCTTTTGAACTTAAAACAATAGGAGGCTTTGGACCTTTAATCAAGGAACAGAGGTTGGAAATAATTATTATGCTTGTGACGCTTCTGCCACATTTAACAGCTTTGGGAAGTCGGAACTCGTATATTCTTAATATTTGCAAAATGAGACAGGAGCATTTAGCAAATAGTAGAAAAGAATGGGAAAAGCAGCATCCTAGATATGATGAAGTTAGTAGACAATTAACAGAGTTGAAGAAATCTAGGATTGAACTCAAGGCTAAAAGGAAGAATTTATTATAAAATACAACCTGATACTACACTACAATAAAGAAAATTTAACTTTTTTACACTTTTTTGAATTTAAGTTGGTAAAACGGTTGGTAGTCTTTATAACTCATTGATACTCAACCTTTACTATACTCCCTAGGGGAGCACAAAAAGGCAGCTCAGAAATGAGCTGCTTTTTTTGTTGTATTTGATTCTGTACACAGTGCCGCCTCAGCATGTTGTGATTTTTTTGATAAAATTAGGATTATCCTAAAGAAAAAGTTGCATCTCTCACCGACATTGTCTATATTTGCAGCCCCAAACGAAAAAAGGGGTTTGTAAGAAGTTCTTTTTTCAAATATTGCTTCCCTAGCTCAGTTGGTAGAGCACGACACTCTTAATGTTGGGGTCCAGGGTTCGAGCCCCTGGGGGAGCACGAAAGGTCAGCAGAAACGCTGACCTTTTTTCGTTGCAGGATGTCAGCTTTCTGGCTATCTTTGTAAGATGTTAGTAATTCCGGATACGTTATGAAGATTTCTGTAAAGGTTGCGTTGGCGGGCATAATGATGGTGCTTGCAGGTTTGGTAGGTTTTGCGCAGGATGTGCCTGTAGCTGATGTGAAATGCGGCCCTTGGGTCACTAATGTGAGTGATGAGGCCTTCAATGTGCTTTGGACGTCGAATTACAGGACACTTTCCTATGTTGAGGTGGCTCCCGACGACGGAAGCGATTTCGATGCCTGCAGGAGGCAGAGGTTCTATCAGACAGTGTCGGGCAGAAGGGTCATAGATACATTCCATAATGTCAGGGTGACCGGGCTCGAAAAGGGAGTAAAGTACCGTTACCGGATTATGTCGAAGGCGGTTCTCAATGATGACAGTGCCTATCACACCGATTATGGAGAGCTTGTACAGTTGCCTGTGGCAGGGGAGTCGGCAGTCAGAATCTTGAATCCTGAGGCAGAGACCTGCAGATTCACAATGCTTAATGATGTACACGCCGATGATGAAAAGTACAGAAAGCTTGTGAAGGACGTGCAGCCCGATGATATGGATTTTCTCGTCCTTGCAGGTGATATGATGTCATATATCAATGATATCGACGCTATGGTAAGCCACGTATATGGCCCTGTGCCGGAATTGGTTGCCAATGTCCCGACGTTCTACACGAGGGGCAACCACGAGACTCGTGGCAAGTATGCCTATCTTTTCCAGAAATATAATCCTACCGTCAGCGGTGACACATATTTCCTGCTTCGTCACGGTCCTGTGGCGGTGGTTGTTCTGGATGCCGGTGAGGATAAGCCCGACAGCAGCAAGGAGTACTCTGAAGCTGTGGATTTCGATCTCTTCCGCCAGCAGCAGCTCGAGTGGCTGAAGACTGCTGTCGAAGATCCTGCATTTAGGGAGGCTCCTGTGAAGGTCGCTGTAATGCACATCCCTGCCTTCAATTCCGAAGGAAGCTGGTACGGCGAAAAGAGGGCAAATGAAATGCTGGTGCCGGTGCTGAATGAGGCCGGTGTCGACATTATGCTGAGCGGCCATTACCATAAGTATGTCCTGGCAGAGAAAGGCAGGTATGGCAACGATTTCCCTATCCTTGCAAACGACAATGTCAGCCGCCTTGATTTCAGTTCGGATGGCAATGGATATGAAATCCGCATCTACGACCTGGAAGGCAAGCTGACACGTTGTGTGACTGACCGGTAAGTCAATGCTATTTGCAGACCATTATGTCAAGGATCATATTGTCGGTGTTCTGCATTCCGACTGATCCGATACGTCCGAGGTTCTGGACTGTCTTTTCGATGTCTTTCTCGATGATTCCGTCGTGCTCTGAGATGCATATGCCTTCTCGGGCAAGAACGGCCGACTGAAGGGCGCTTGAGACTCCTGAAGCCACTTTCATTGCACAGCCGACCTTTGCACCGTCACAGACCATTCCTGTGATGTTTCCGATCATATTCTTGATTGCTGCGCAGATCTGCTCGTAGTCTCCGCCACGCAGGTAGACAAGGCCGCAGGCGGAGCCTGTAGAGGCGATTACGCAGCCGCATAGTGCAGACAGCTTGCCGAGGTAACCCTTGATGTGGATCGCTATGAGATGGCTGAGTACAAGTGCTCTTGCAAGTTCCTCGTCGCAGGTGCCGTAGCGCAGTGAGTAGGCGATGACAGGCATTGTGACAGTAATGCCCTGGTTGCCGCTTCCGGAGTTGCTCATTGCAGCAAGTGTGCAGCCCGCCATCCTGGCGTCTGAGGCTGCTGCTGTAAGTGACATAGCATAGCAGAGGAAGTCACCTCCGAACACCTCTTTATTCTCGTTCAAGGCAATTGCGTAGCCCACTTTGAGGCCATAGGTGCCTTTGAGGCCTTCCTGTGCCAGTGCAAGGTTGAGCGTGCGTGACTCGAGTATGAACTCGATGTCCTCATAGGCCACGGTCGAAGCAAATTCGTATATCTCTTTTACTGTGAGCTTGTAGTCGAGGGTGCTCTTGGACTCCTTGACCTCTCCGTCTGCCTTCTTCTGTGAGGAAGTCAGTATCTGGCCGTCAAATGAAGTCTCCACGATGTTGTCGTGGTCGCCTGCAATTACAGCGCTGGCCTTGTGGCCGTCAGACAGAACGCTTGCCTTGACATAGAGCTTCAGGTCGGTTTCTGCAAGACCGATCTTGACAGAGTCCTCTTCAACCATCTTCTTGGCCTGGCCGATAGATACCGGATCAAGGTCGCTGAGCACTTCCAGACCATATCTTGATTTGCCGCATACGGCTCCCAGGGCAGAAGCAATGTGAAGGCCGACCATTCCGGTGCCCGGGATTCCGACTCCCATACCGTTTTTAAGGATGTTTCCGCTGACTTCGATGTCAAGGGTGTAGCCTTCCTGCATTCGCCAGTCAGAGCCGGTGTAATCGCATTTTTCTTCGATGATTTCCATCGCTTTTGCAACGGCGAGCGCCACTGCAATCGGCTCGGTACATCCCAGAGCCGGCTTTACTTCTTTACGGATCAGTTCGATGATCTCTGCCTGTCTTGCGGTCATTTGTTGAAAAATTCTAAGGTTATAGAAATAATGTTGTCAATGCTTTTCTTCTCTTTCAGGGTCTCGATAGGGAAGCCCAGACACACAGTCTTGTAGCCTGTTCCTTCGAAGCATATTCCTGCTGAAAGTCTGGTGTCCTTATAGTACAGGAAGGTACTTCCTTTCCTTGATGCCGGGGCAATCGCGTCAGGCGCCTCCACGCTGTAGCATACGGAATTGATGGTGTTATGGAAACTGCCGGCCTCTTCCTCCGCGGTTCCGGCACGCGAGCTTTCTTCAAACATCAACTCGCCTGTCCTTGATCCATAGTTCCTTGTCCACTTGTAGCCGAGTACCTCACGAGCGAATTTCTTGCTTGAGTCACGGAATGCCTTTTCAAATGTGACAGGATAGACCTCGTCCCAGATGTCTGTGGCAATGTGTGCGCCGCTCACGAGGATGTTTCCTCCGGCCTGTGCAAAAGAAGTCAATGCCTGCTGCATATCTTCTGTAAATACGGTAAATCTCTGCACCTCTCCAGCCTGATTTACGGTAGTTACCTGCTTGCCGCAGATGATATCGGCACTCCAGGCTGCCTGCCTGAAGGTCGAGTCTGCCGCGAAGGCTTCATTGCTGCAAGAGTAGAAGGCGTATCCGGCCTTGAGTATCGATTTTCCGTGTACATATGGATAGTCAAAGGTGTTTCCCGCCACGACCTTTCCTGCATAGTCTGAGTACGACGCGCCGAACCCCGGATTGTCATTTGTGATGAACTCGAACGAGCGTCTGTTCTGGTACATCTCTCCTATATAGGTAATGTCGTATATATGCGGAACTCCGCTGTCAAGCGAATTGTCGAATCCGGCATATTCCGGAGTGTCGAAGAACGCCGGTGCGCTGATTCTGTCGAAGTTGTTGACTATGAGTACCTTCTGCTCGGTGCTGCCTTTCTTTGGCATACCTATGCTGACCGTCTCTGACGGGAAACTGCGGCCTCCGTCGTTATATGCCTCGATCCTGAAGCTGTAGATATGTCCGGGTTCGATGCCGACTCTGAATGAGAGTGTTCCGTCCTCGGCGGCGGTAGGTATGACGGTGGCGCCGCAATCGAATGCTCCCTCATCCTTTCGGGTATATAATATATATCCCTCCGCTGACGCTGTCGGTTCAAGTGGGTCCTCGACCGCCTTCCAGCTTATCACCGCCTCCCGGTCGGACGCGAAGGCAACTCCCATATTGTCGACGGGCAGCGGCTGTACCTCGTAAGGCACGCCGTACCTGTTTGAAAGGTATTTGAGCATACCTTTATATATGGCCCTGCTGACTGTAAAGCGGAAGCCCGGATCAAGACCGTACTTCATATCCGCGAAATTCTGGTGCGACAGAAGTTCGAGGAGCATAGACGGTGATGACGGTGTGCGGGATTCGCGATAGCCTCTGTCCCAGACACATCTGCGGCTCCACTGAGGGTCGAATGTGCTGCATATGTCGTGTACTATCTGGCTTTGAACCAGGTCAGCATACTCACGGCTGGTCATACGGTTTTCATTGTTGGGGAGCTTCTCCCTGTTCTCTGATTTGAGGGTGTAGATGGCGAGCGTGCCGACAATGGAGTCGTTCGGAGTCACCCCGGCATCAGAATGGAAGCCTAAAGTAAGGTCGACAGGGATTCCTTTACCTCCTGTCTTGCCTGGATTCATATCCGAACCACGGCTGATCCACTCCACCCAGTCTCCGCGTGACATATAGTCGTCTGCGTAGTCATCCTTGGATTCATTCGGTGTGAATATGTCTTCTGCTGCGCCGGCCCACTGCAGCCAGTATCTTGCTCCTTCGGCCGATCTTGGCATTCCAGACACAACAGGCTCGTCCTTGGATCCTCTCTTCGCTCTTGCTATATTTCCCATTCCACCTCCGAAGCGTACGGCGTCAGCTGTTATGACGCTGCCCTTTTCGTGGAAATAGCCCTGAGGTGTGCTGTTGTCCAATGTCACATATCCTTCCTGACCTTCAGCGAACTCGAAAGTTCCGAGGTAGATCCAAGTGCCTCCACCGATGCTCTGGTTCACGATGAACTCGCTTTCGCCTCCGAGGTGATGGACTGTGTAATGAGCGGCTTTTGTGCTTTCAGGCAGGGATTTGTAGGAGATGTGGACTGCGTATCTTCCTCTTTCCGGGATAGACGGCCTCCACTCGACAGAAGCGGTTGATCTGGAGTCCTTTGCACAGTCTGCCTTGCGTGCGGTTCCGGTGATAAAAGGATTCTCCAGCCCTGTGTATATTTCCTTCTTGGCAGCGAAACCTGTTCCTGCATCTGTCCATCTGCCTTTTTCATAGTACTCCGCCACTCCGTATCTGCGGTGTGAGGCGTCCTGGTCTGCAATGACTTCGTTTGTCTGTATGTCCCTTTCTCGAGGCATCAGTACATAGGCGCCGGCATTTTCAAGCATAGGCACGAGGTAGGGGAGAACGTAGCCCTGGGTGTACATATCCTCGACGGTCTGAAACAGGCACGGCCTCTGCCATTCCCACTCGCCGTTGTTCTGGTTGAAGTACCTTCCGTGGCTTTGCCATACTGCTATATTGCGTCCTGTGAGGCCCTTGGTGTAATTGTCTTCTGAAAGCCTTGTCACCAGCGGGTGGGGTCTGGAAGGAATCCCTATCCTTCCTTTTGTCTGGTCTGGGGTTCCGTCAAAACCGAGTTCGGGTGTGGTAAGGCGTTCAATTGCGACCTTGTTGCTGTAGATCACGCCGATTCCGTAATTCTTGTATTTTTCAGGGAATCTCTTCTTCAGTTCTTTTCTGAACCATTCCGGCTCACCTTCCCTCCAGGGATAGTCTCCGAGAGAGTTTGTGAAATAAAAGTCCAGATTCTCTTTTCTCTTCATCACGTTCTTGAGCTGAAGGCTTCCCTTTACGTCGCGGTTTCTCTTGAGCATCGCGTCAAGAGAGTCGCAGACCGGTTTGAAGTCCTTTACAATCGAGTTCTGTGATGAGGCTGCAATAGAGAATGTCATCGCAGCGAGTATGGTGAGGATTATTCTTTTCATTTGTCAAGTCTGTGTCGGGCAAGGATAATCATTAGGGTTATGACTGCTCCTGCAGCTATCCCTGCGATGTTGGCATAGAAGTCCTTGATGTCATAATTCCTTCCTGCGGCGATCTGCAGACGTTCCACACCCATTGACATTGCGGTTCCGACTACGATGATTGCGGCCAATGCGATGAGATGGATGCTCACACCCTTTCTGTCAGGGCGGAATGATATATATGCAAGGATAGGGTAGGGAAGGAACATTATGAAATGTATGACCTTGTCTGTCGGTATTCCGAATATGAACTGTTGCAGGACAGGGATGCTGCCGGGCTTGAGAAAGCACAGGTAGGCCACTGCCGCAAGGTAAAATGCGAACAGCAGTATTGCCATATGCCTTCTTTTAAGCGCTTTCATCTCTACAGTGCCTGCATATCGTTAAGTTTCTTGTAATAGCCGTCAAGGGCGAGAAGTTCCTCGTGGCGGCCTCTTTCGACGATGCGTCCCTCGTGCATCACGCAGATCTCATCGGCATTTCTGATGGTCGAGAGCCTGTGGGCGATGGCGATGGTGGTCCTGCTGGATGTCAGCCTGTCGAGGGCTTCCTGTACGAGCTTTTCGGATTCTGTGTCAAGAGCAGATGTAGCTTCGTCAAGAATGAGGACAGGAGGGTTCTTCAGGATGGCACGTGCAATGCTGATTCGCTGTCTCTGGCCTCCTGAAAGCTTGCTTCCTCTGTCACCGATGTTTGTCTGGTAGCCTTCCTCTTTCTCCATAATGAAGTCGTGGGCATTGGCAATCTTGGCTGCAGCGATGACCTGGTCCATCGTGGCTCCCTCCACTCCGAAGGCTATGTTGTTGAATATGGTGTCGTTGAAGAGGATGGCCTCCTGGTTTACGTTTCCGATAAGGCTTCTGAGGTCCTTTACGCGGAAATTGCGGATGTCTGTGCCGTCCAGGGTGATGGAGCCGCTGCAGACGTCATAGTAGCGCGGGATAAGGTCTACCAGGGTGGACTTTCCTGATCCGGACTGTCCTACAAGGGCTACTGTCTTGCCTTTCGGGATGGTGAGGTCAATGTCAGTCAGCACTTCCTTGCCCTCCTCATAGCTGAATGAAACTCCCTTGAACTGGATCTTGTCGTTGAAGCTGTCCAGTGAAGCTGGCTCGGCTATCTCCCTGATGTCGTTTTCGGCATTCATAATCTTGTCCACTCGCTCCATTGAAGCAAGTCCCTTAGGAATGTTGTAGCTGGCCTTCGAGAACTCCTTCAGAGGCGCAAGGACGCTGTAAAGGATGGTCATATAGAATATGAACGCAGGAGCGTCGATCGGAGCCCTGTCGCTCAGGATCAGCGTACCTCCGAACCAGAGGACTATCATAATCATAATCGAGCCGAGGAACTCGCTCACAGGGTGGGCGGAAGCCTGTCGTGTGGCCACTCTGCCGGATGCCTTGCGGTACTCGTTGGCGGTGACTGTGAATCTTTCCTTCATCTTGTCTTCCGCGATGAAGGCCTTGATTACGCGGAGTCCTCCGAGAGTCTCATCAAGTTGGGCCATTGTTTCACTCCATTTGTCCTGAGCCTCAAGGGATTGCCTCTTGAGCTTCTTTCCTATTGCACCCATTCCCCAGGCCATCAAAGGGACTACGGATATGGTGAAGAGGGTCAGCTCCCAACTGAGGTAGATGAGGGCACCGAAGTAGCAGATTATAAGGATAGGGTTCTTGATCAGCATATCAAGCGAGCTGACGATGGACACCTCGATCTCTGTCACGTCGCCGCTCATCCTTGCTATGATGTCTCCCTTTTTCTGCTTCGAGAAGAAGCCCATCGGAAGGCTGAGGAGCTTGTTGTAGACCATAGTCCTGATGTCGCGTACGATACCGGTTCTCAGAGGGATCATCACAGCTGAGGAAGCGAAGTAGCAGCTGGTCTTGAGCAGGGTCATTCCTCCGAAGATGAGTCCGAGAATAAGAAGGGCATTTGAGCCTCCTACCTTGTCTACAAGCTGGCTGACATAGTAGTAGAAGTTGTTCATTATCACTTCCTTGCTTGGAATTCCTGTTCCCCACGGCATAAACTCATAGACGTTTGTGTCCAGTTTGAACAGGATGTTCAGGATGGGGATCAGAAGGGCGAAGGAGAAGATGTTGAATACGGCCGAAAGAAGGTTCAGGATGATCGAACCTCCAAGGTATTTCTTATATGGAGCGGCGAAGCGCTTTAAGACTTTCCAGAATGCTTTCATTTGCTCGAATCAGAACGGGTTTCTTAATCTTGCAAATATAAGCAATATTTTCGCTTTACAGCATTGTTTCTACCCAGTGATATATCAAATATATCCTCTTTCGGAGCACATCCATATTCAAGGTCGAGACTTTGTCTCGGAGCTTGTTGTTGTTCATTGTGATTCCGGATGTGAACATTACCGACGGAATGCCGTTGTCAGCGAATATCTTCTGGTCGCTGAGCTTCCAGAAAAAGTCGGTGAACTGGCGGCTTCCGTAGTACGACAGACAGATGTCCAGGCCGATGTCGTAGGTGCTGTTGCAGGAGAAGAGAAGGTTTTTTCTGACCGCGTCAAGTGTCTGACTGCCAAGCATTAATATATAATCTTCTCTTCCTTTGGTGATGGGGGAGAGCGAACTGCCGATCTGGTCTATATTGACCATAAGCGTGATCTTGTCTTTGGTTATCTTGCGGCCTGTGACCGGGTCTGTCAGCCTGCCTTCCTTGATGGATTTCCATAGGGCTGCAGATCCTGCCATATCCATTTCCTTTGCGTCAAGTCCTGCGAAGATGATGTTAGTGCCGAAGGTGCTGCCTACAGACTTCATTGCAGTGAACATTTCGGCCAGCAGGACTACTGCCGCTGTACCGGATGCGTTTGCGTCTGCACCAGGATAGGCCTTACCGTTCAGCACCCCGAGATGGTCGTAATGTGCAGCTATGATTATGTATTTGTCTGAAGGCTTTTTCAATGAGCCGGGGACCATCCCTATTATGTTGTGGCCTGTGGTTCCGTTGGCAGTCTTGAAAGACTGGCTCCAGCTGCGGTCAAGGGGAATGAGTCCGACGTCTCTGAACTGTCTTGCAATCCAGAATGCCGCCTCTGCCCCTCCTTGTGTACCGGTTCCTCTTCCGTGGCAAAGGGTGTCTGACAGAAAGCTTATATGGGATTCCATCTTTTCTGTCCAGATCATATTTCTCGCAGGCGCGTGTGGTGCCGTCTTGAAACTTTGAGCTGCAGCAGATACCGATGATAATGATAACATTATCATAAGAACTGTTTTCAAGACGTGATTTTTTCTTTGCATACGCGCTGGAAATGCTTATATTTGTAAATTGGTCCGGTCCTGCTGCCGGTTTGGGCCGCCAAAATTAGGAAAAATAGATAACAACAGAAAATAAAAACATATATGAATCACCTTTTGAAGTTCCTTCTCGTCTCCTGCCTGATGATTCTGGCAGGCCTGCAGGACCTTCAGGCTCAATACGATAAGGATGTTTTCTACTTCAGAGGAAGGCAGGCGCTTGCCGACGGCAAGTATGCCCTTGCCATAGAAAACTTCAACATACTCTCCCAGCTGGACACAGCCGACTACTACACCTTTTTCTTCAGAGGAATCGCCAAATACAACCTCGGCGACCTTCGAGGAGCAAAAAGGGACTTCGACCGTTCGGTGCGTATAAACCCTGTCTTTACGTCGGGATATCATTACAGAGGCATCACCGAAAGCCGTTTCGGCAACTACGACGCTGCCCTTGCCGACCTTCAGAGGGCCATTGACCTTCGCCCGGGCTACGAAGGAATATATTTCAGCAGGGGAGTGACCTATTTCCTTGCCCAGCAGTTCGAGACAGCCATCAAGGATTTCGACAAATATATCCGTAAGGAACCGAAGGACCCTTCGGCCTACCTCAACCGAGGCGCGAGCTACCTCTTCCTCGGCGACACCCTCAAGGCCGTGGCGGACTACAACAAGGCCATAAAGCTCGACCGCTTCGATCCGGAAGGATATGTAAGAAGAGGCCGCCTCTACGCTTCGCAGAAGAACTATGAACTTGCGATGGCGGATATGGACAAGGCCATAGAACTCGATTCCACCAACACCTTCGCCTACTTCAACAGGGCCATTATGCACTACGAGCAGGAAAGGTACCAGGAGGCGATGAACGATCTGAACAGAGTGCTCGAGGATGAGCCTGGCAACGCGCTGACCCTCTACAACCGAGGTCTTATAAGCGCGCAGCTGGGTGCCTATGAGGACGCTCTCGAGGATATGGACAGGGTCCTGAACATAAATCCGGAGAATGTGCTTGCGTACTTCAACCGTGCTTCCATCTTCATCGAGCTGGGTATGTACCGCAATGCCCTGGAGGATTACGACAAGACCATCGAACTCTATCCAGACTTTGCCAAAGCATATATGAACCGTTCATATGTCAAGAATCTCCTCGGCAGGCATAAGGAGGCACGCAGCGACTATGAGACAGCTCAGAAGAAGGTAGCAGAGTACCGTCAGCGTAATGTGACGGATGCCGGCTCCTTTGCAGACACGACCAAGAAGTACAGCGCTCTCCTGTCTCTTGATGCGGAATTTGCAAAGAAGGACTTCAATGATGAACTTCTCCAGCACCGTGACATCGACATAAGGCTCAGACCTCTCTACAAGTATGTGCTCACAGGAAAGAAGGATGAGACGAAATATGCCCTGGACCGTGGTTTCGAGCATCCTCTTATGTCAAGGTTCGAGAACTCTATGCCGGTGGGAGTGGACATCCTTGGACAGGACGTTGTCCTTGCAGAGTCGGATCTTCAGGAGGTGGAATCCGCTGCCTGGTCCGGTGAGGTGACTTCTGGAAACCTCTTCCTGAGAGCTTTGTATGACTACACAGGCAAGCAGTTCAACTCATCGCTTGCGTACTACTCGCAGGCGGTCGAGGACGCAGTTGAGGAAGGTGGTTATGAAAGCCTCTACTCGGCATTCTACAGACTGAACAGGGGAGTGCTCCGTGCAGAGATGATCGAATTCATTTCGTCGATGGAGAGCAATGTCCAGGTCCTCTCGATGGATGATTCCGGAACGACCAGGGCGAGAGTGAAGGACCAGATCACACGTCAGTACGACTACACTGAGGCTATAGAGGATATGCAGAAGGCGGCAGAACTCGTGCCGAACCTGCCGTACGCCTACTACAACCTCGGCAACCTGTACTGCCTGTCGTCGGAGCTGATAAATTCAATTGACAACTACACGAAAGCCATAGATCTGTACCCGTATATGGGAGACGCCTACTTCAACAGAGGACTGGTGCTCATCTACCTGAAAGACAAGGAAAAAGGTTGCATTGACCTTTCCCGTGCCGGAGAATTGGGAGTTCAGGATGCCTATGGCGTGATAAAGAAATATTGTGAACAGGAAAATGAACAGTAAAAAGAATATAAAGGCGCTCATCTTTGATATGGGAGGCGTGCTTGTGGACCTTGACATCGAGGACTGCAAGAAGGCCTTCAAGGAGAGCCTGGGCTATCACAAGATCGATGACATCATCGATGCTTGCCATCAGAAGGGAATATACGGAGAGCTGGAGCAGGGACTGCTCACAGGAGATGAATTCAGGAGGATTGTACTTTCCGAGTCACGTCCCGGATCAAAGCCTGAGGATGTGGACAAATCGATGTACCACATCCTTGTGGGTATCGCTCCGGAAAAGGTCAGTCTGCTTAAGGATCTTTCTGCAGAGTACGACCTCTATCTTCTCAGCAACAACAACGAGATCTGCCTTCCTTGCGCGCGCGGTATGTTTGAGCAGGCCGGCATCCCTCTCGACAAGATCTTCAGAAAGTGTTTCTACTCGTTTGAGATGAAGGCTCTGAAGCCGTCAGAGTCATTCTACAGAGCTGTGGTGGAGCAGATAGGCATCCCGTCGGAGCAGATGCTCTTCATTGATGACTCGATGGCAAATGTTGAAGGCTCGATCGCAGCAGGCCTTCCTGCCATATATTACAAACCAGGCACAGACCTCGGAGCTGTGATCGATAAAGCACTGGAGGACTAGGGATGATAAAGTTTATGAGCCTTTCCAGCGGAAGCTGCGGAAACTGCTATTATCTGGGTACTGAAAACGGGGGCATAATCATCGACGCCGGCGTAAGCCTGCGACGCCTCAAGAAGGTACTTCAGGAGTACGATATGGATATGGATGCGTTCTCGGCTGTCCTGGTGACCCACGACCATCTTGACCATATCCGCCACCTCGGATCTTTCTGCAAGCGTCTCACAAAGCCGGTATATACCGCCAAGACCATTCACGACGCCTTGGCAAGGCACACCTTCACAGCACCGACCATCGGTCCGTGCAGGCGTATCCTTGAGGAGGGCGAATGGAACGAGGTCGCAGGGATGAAGGTGAGGTACTTTGTCGTCCCTCACGACGCGACGCAGACGGTAGGATATGCGATCGAGGTCGACGGACGCAAGTTCGTGATAATGACGGATATAGGAAGAATGACCGACGAGGCTGTGGAGTACGCCCGCCAGGCGGACACAGTGGTGATTGAGTCGAATTATGATATGGATATGCTGATGAGCGGCCCATATACCTACGAACTCAAGATGCGTATCGTACAGGGCTGCGGCCACCTAAGCAATGATGAATGTGCCTCTGCGCTCAAGCGCATATGGCACCCTGGCCTCCGTAACATATTCCTATGCCACCTCAGCGAGAACAACAACACGCACGAACTGGCGTACCGTTGCTCGATGGCGGCTCTGCAGGAGATCGGAGTTGAGAAGGGGACTGTAGCACTGCGCTGCCTGCCTCGTCAGTATCCTTCGCAAATGTTTGAATTATAATTTATTATGAAAGAGAATCACAATAAAAACCTTACACCGGAACTTCGTGAAAGACTCTCGAAGATCAGGCATCTCGCCCTTGATATGGATGGAACCATCTATCTGGGCAGCACTCTTTTCCCTTACACCTTGAAGTTCCTTGCGGATATGAAGGAGGCCGGCATAGGCTATTCTTTCCTTACCAACAACCCGTCGCGTTCGGTGGCGGACTATCTCAAGAAACTTGAAGGTCTGGGAATCCAGGCTGATGAGGAAAATATGTACACGACTTCGCTGGCTGCTATCGACTACATCAAGACTCATTATCCTGAGGCTAAGCGCCTCTTCCTGCTTGGAACCCCAAGTATGATCTCGCAGTTCGAGAAGGCAGGATTCGAGTCTTGCGCGGATGATCCGGATGACGTTCCGGATGTTCTGGTTGTGGCCTTCGATATGACCTTGAACTACCAGAGACTTTGCCGTGCAGCCTGGTGGGCTTCGCAGGGAGTTCCGTACATCGCTACCAATCCTGACAGAGTCTGCCCTACGGACCAGAAGGTGGTGCTTGTGGACTGCGGATCTATGTGCAAGTGCATAGAACACGCGACCGGAAGGCAGCCTGACATCACTCTGGGCAAGCCTGACCCTAATATGCTTTACGGCATTATGGAACGCCTTGATCTCAAGCCTGAAGAGGTTGCGATGGTCGGAGACCGTATATATACCGACACGGCCACAGCCCACAACGCAGGCGCCTTCGGCGTGCTTGTCCTTTCCGGTGAGACTACCCTTGAGGTGGTTGACAAGGTAGCAGAGGATGCAAGAAACAATCCGGCTCCGGAATTCTTCCCGCCTGACCTTGTCTGCAGAGATGTCAAGGAACTCGGAGAATTATTGATTGAAAGCAGAAAATAACTGATAACCCAACACTTATATGAAACTAAAAAACTTATTTATCTATTGCGCAGCTGCAGTAATCGCTGCATCTTGCTGCTGTAAGACATCTGTTGCCCCTGCAATCCCGCAGGACAAGGAAATCGAAGCGAAGATTGAGAAGATTCTCAAAAGAATGACACTTGAGGAGAAAGTCGGTCAGATGACTCAGATCACTGCAACAGCTCTCGCAAACGGCGTCGAGCTTACTCCTGCAGGTGACTCTATCCTCAGAACCTACAAGATCGGTTCTGTACTCAACACCCTTGCAGATTGCGCTCAGACTCCTGAGGCTTTCAACAACTTCATCAAGGAAGTGAACCGTATCTCTCTTGAAGAGACAGGCATCCCTACTCTTTATGGTCTTGACCATATCCACGGAACATCATATGTTCTCGGAGGTATCCTTTTCCCTCAGGAAATCAACATCGCTGCATCTTTCAACAGAGAGCACGCCTACAATATGGGTGCTGTGACTGCCTATGAGAGCCGCGCTGCAAACGTTCCTTGGACTTTCTCTCCTACAATGGACCTCGGACGCAATCCTGAGTGGCCACGTATGTGGGAAAGCTTCGGTGAGGACACTTACCTCAATGCACAGATGGCTGTGGCTGAGGTGAAGGGTATGCAGGGTGATGACCCTAACCACGTCGGACCTTTCAACATCGCCGCTTGTGCAAAGCACTTTATGGGTTACGGTGTGCCTGTAACAGGCCAGGACCGTACTCCTGCTTCAATTGCTGCGTCAGAGCTTCGTGAGAAGCATTTCGAGCCTTTCAAGGAGGCTATGAATGCAGGCGCCCTCACAATTATGGTTAACTCTGCAAGCAACAACGGTGTTCCGTTCCACTGCAACACAGAGCTCCTTACCCAGTGGGTGAAGGAAGACCTGAACTGGGACGGTATGATCGTTACAGACTGGGCTGACATCAACAACCTCTACACTCGTGAGCGTGTCGCTTCATCGAAGAAGGAGGCTGTGAAGCTCGCAATCAATGCAGGTATCGATATGGCAATGGTTCCTTATGAGTGCCAGTTTGCAATCGACCTCAAGGAACTCGTTGAGGAAGGTGAGGTTCCTATGTCAAGAGTTGATGACGCCGTTCGCCGTATCCTCCGTCTGAAGTTCCGTCTCGGTCTCTTCGACCAGCCTGACACTCTTCTTGAGGACTATCCTGAGTTCGGCAGCGAGGCTCACGCAAAGCTCGCTTACGAGGCTGCATTGGAGTCAGAGGTTCTCTTGAAGAACAACGGAATCCTTCCTTTGAAGAAGGATCTCAAGATCCTCGTTACCGGTCCTAACGCAAACTCAATCAGAACACTCAACGGTGGCTGGTCATACACTTGGCAGGGTCACGGAGCGTCAATCCCTGCATTCACAGACAAGTACAACACTATCTATGAGGCTCTCGATGCGAAGTTTGACAATGTTACATATGTACCAGGCGTAGAGTACGACCTTATGACTCCTAACTGGAAGCACGACGAGGCTACAAGCATCAAGGAGGCCGTAAGAGCTGCAAGACAGTCTGACGTAATCATCACTTGTATCGGTGAGAACACTTATTGCGAGACTCCTGGTAATGACGAGGATATGGATCTTTCTGAGAATCAGAAGAAGCTTGTGAAGGCTCTTGCTGAGACAGGTCGTCCAATCGTGTTCGTCCTCAACGAGGGCCGTCCACGTATTATCAGCGACATCGAGCCTCTTGCAACAGCTGTTGTTGACATCCTCCTCCCGGGTAACTATGGTGCAGATGCTCTTGCAACCCTCCTCGCAGGTGAGGAGAACTTCAGCGGAAAGCTTCCTTTCACTTATCCTAAGTACACAAACAAGTTCGCAGTTTACGATTACAAGCCGGCAGAGAACCAGACTACAATGTTCGGTGTGTACAACTACGACGCAGTTATGGATGTTCAGTGGCCATTCGGACACGGTCTCAGCTACACAACATTCGAGTACTCGAATATGACAGTTTCTGCAACTGAGTTCGATTCTGACGACGTGCTTAAGGTGACTGTTGACGTTACAAACACAGGCAAGGTTGCAGGTAAGGAGAGCGTCCTTCTCTTCTCTACAGATATGTACGCAAGCTCAACTCCTGACGTTCGCCGTCTCCGCGCATTCGACAAGGTCGAGCTCGCTCCGGGTGAGACCAAGACTGTAACCCTCCAGGTGACTGCCAAGGATCTCGCATTCGTGAACTACTACGGCAAGTGGACTCTCGAGGCAGGTGACTTCGCACTTTCAGTGGGTGGTCTCAGCCAGATGATCAAGTGTACCGAGACCATCGTTTGGGAGCAGCCTAACATTGACTAAGACTTATGAAAGTAAAGATTGTAAACAAATCAGCTTGGCCAACTCCTGCATATGCGACTGAAAAGTCTGCCGGAATGGACCTCAAGGCTGACATCACAGAGCCGGTTACTCTCGGACCTCTTGAGAGGGCTATGATACCTACAGGCCTTTACCTTGCGCTTCCTGACGGAACGGAAGCGCAGGTACGACCTCGAAGCGGTCTTGCAGCCAAGTACGGCATCTCGGTGCTGAATTCTCCCGGCACTATCGATGCTGATTACAGAGGCGAGGTGAGAGTGATCCTTGTGAACCTTTCCAACGAGCCTTTCGTGATCAATCCGGGTGAGAGAATCGCCCAGATGGTCGTGGCAAGGTATGAAAAGGTAGAGTGGGATGAGGTCGAGGTGCTCGATGAAACAGAAAGAGGTGCCGGCGGCTTCGGCAGTACCGGACGATAACTTATAAATGATATATCCCCGGCTGGTCCGGGGATATTGTTTCAATTATGATTATATTAGATATCTACAAAAAGTTTCTTGAATGCGGTGTCGTGACTACAGACAGCCGCGCAATCAAGGGCGGAGAGATGTTCTTTGCCCTGAAGGGTGATAATTTTGACGGCAATGAGTATGCACTCAAGGCATTGGAAGCAGGTGCTGCTTATTCTGTCGTTAATGCAGAAGGCCCTGCAGGTGGGTCTGATGATCCTCGTCTGATCAAGGTGGAGGACACGCTCAAGACCTTGCAGGAACTTGCCAGATGGCACAGGTCTATGACTATAGTCGACGGAAAGCCTTTGACAGTCATCGCTCTGACAGGAACAAACGGAAAGACTACCACCAAGGAACTCATACGAGAGGTCCTTTCGGTCAAGTATTGCGTTACAGCGACAGAAGGCAACCTGAACAACAGTATCGGTGTTCCTCTTACCCTCCTGAAGATCAATCCTCAGACTCAGCTTGCAGTCGTGGAGATGGGTGCAAGTCATCCGGGAGACATCAAGGAACTCGTGGATATCGCACTTCCTAATTACGGCCTTGTGACTAATGTGGGCAAGGCACACCTTCTTGGTTTCGGCAGCTTTGAGGGAGTGAAGAGCACCAAGGGTGAACTTTACGACTATCTTCGCCGAACTTCGGACAAGGTGTTCCTGAATGTGGACAATCCGCATCTGTGTCAGATGGCTTCTGAGCGTAACCTCCAGTCCGATCCGGAGCGTCCGTACTCTCTCATATTGCCATATGGACTTGACTATTCAGGCGCTAAGGTGCTGCCTTCATCTCCGGAATATCCTTACCTGCGCATCGACCTTGACGGCCGTGTCATCGCCACAAATCTAGTGGGGGCGTACAACGCCGATAACGTGATGGCGGCTCTAGCAGTGGGAGAGTATTTCGGTGTTTCAAGAGAGGAGGCTGTGAAGGCTGTTGAGGCCTATGTGCCTTCAAATAACCGTTCGCAGATGGTCAAGACAGAACGTAACACCCTTATTGTGGACGCATACAATGCCAATCCTACAAGTATGGCTGCTGCATTGTCAAACTTTGCAAATGTGCAGTCTGACAGCAAGGTGGCTATGCTCGGAGATATGCTTGAGCTTGGAGCAGACTCGGTGGCTGAGCACGTCAAGGTGGTGGGCCTTGCCGTAGAGACAGGCCTTTCTGAGGTTTGTTTTGTCGGATCGGAGTTTGAGAAGGCCTTGAAAGAGGTCGAGCATCCTGCCGGTTACAGAAGCTTCCAGACTTCACAAGAACTGGCCGACTATCTGAAGTTAGCCAGTGTATCAGGTTCTGTAGTTCTTATCAAGGGATCCCGAGGAACAAGAATGGAAAAGGTTATAGAGACTCTATAACCTGCATCTTCTGATCACATATTTGGCAAGCATCGCAAAGGCGACTCCTGCAGCTGCTCCTATGAGGGAGCCGGCGAGGACGTCGCCTAAATAGTGTTTGCCCACAAATATGCGGCTCAGTGCCACTAAAGTCGCCCAGATGAATATCCACGCAGCGTAGCCGTTGTATTTCAGTCTTGTGTCCATCCTGAAACAGGTGACAGTGCACGCTGCAAGTCCGAATGAATTTGCCGCGTGGGCAGAGAAGAAACTGAAGCTGCGGCTTCCTTTTTCCAGGACATTAAGTCCGGAGGCCAGCATAAACTCGTCGTTCAAAGGACGTACGCGTCCTACGAGATCCTTTATGAGGTTCGAGAACTGGTCGCAGAAACCAAAGGTTATCAATGCGGCAGCAGTGGCTATAAGACCCTTCTTCCATCCCAGCCTCATAAAAAGGAAGACTATTATGATGACATACATCGGTATCCAGACAGGAATGTCCGAAAAGAACTGCCAGATACGGTCTGTGATGGCCGAATCCCAACTGTTGATGGCCAGCGTAAGCTGCTGGTCAAGTCTGTGAACTTCCTGCCAGAACATCTTTAAAGCACTTTTTCGTTGTCGTCGTTAGGGAAAAGTATGACTGGAGCATCTTCTACCTCCACTTCCTTGTGAAGAGCTTCCCAGAGAAGGTCCTTCAACTCCTTGATTCCTTCCTGTGTGAATGATGAGATGAACACGTGCGGAAGGTCAGTAGGGAGCTGTTCGCGGATCTCGCTCTTGAGCTGATCGTCCAACATATCCGACTTGGTGATTGCAAGAACACGGTCTTTGACCAGGAGCTCCGGATTGTACTCGCGAAGCTCGTTGAGGAGGACCTCATATCCCTGCTTGATGTCGTCCTGGTCAGCAGCTACCATAAACAGAAGGATGGAGTTGCGTTCGATATGGCGGAGGAAACGCATACCGATGCCCTTTCCTTCGTGTGCTCCCTCGATGATTCCCGGGATGTCTGCCATTACGAAAGACTTGTCGTCGTAATAGCTTACGATACCGAGGTTAGGCTCAAGAGTCGTGAACGGATAGTCTGCGATCTTAGGGCGCGCTGCCGAGACTGTAGAAAGCAGTGTAGACTTGCCGGCGTTAGGGAAACCTACAAGACCCACGTCAGCAAGAAGCTTGAGCTCAAGGATGAACCAGCCTTCTTCGTATGGCTCACCCGGCTGAGAGTAGCGTGGAGTCTGGTTAGTAGCAGTCTTGAAATTGTTGTTGCCAAGACCTCCGCGGCCACCCTTCACAAGGATTCTCTCCTCGTATGGCTCCACGAGCTCGAACAGGATCTCCCCTGTCTCTGCATCCTTGGCAACTGTGCCGAGCGGAACATCAAGGTAGATGTCGGCACCGTTCTTTCCCTTCATCAGCTGTCCGCTTCCTGCTGCACCGTGCTCCGCCATAATATGCTTGCGGTACTTCAGATGGATCAATGTCCAGAACTGCGGATTCGCTCTGAGGATGATATGACCTCCGCGGCCGCCGTCACCTCCGTCAGGACCGCCCTTCGGGATATACTTCTCTCTTCTCATATGCGTAGAACCCGCACCACCATTGCCCGAACGGCAAAATATCTTTACATAATCAATGAAATTCGAATCCGCCATAATCTTTTACCTTTTGTTCAATCTGCAAAGATAGATAATATTTTCGAACACAGAGTGCTACGGAAAATAAAACCGCCCGGACAGCTTGTGTGCTGTGGGCGGATATGTGTGATATATGTATCTTTAGAGTCTGTCCATTACCTCGAATATGCGTTCCTGCACTTCTTCGATTGTGCCGACGCCGTCGATTTCGTTGTACCTGCCGGCCTTGCTGTAGTACTCGATGAGAGGCTCGGTCTGGTTGTGGTAGGTCACGATTCTGTTGTTGATGATGTCTTCGCTGGCGTCATCCGCACGGCCTTCCTTGAGGGCGCGTCCTTTGATGCGTTCCATAATCATCTGGTCAGGAATCATAATCGACACTGTTGCTGTCACTTCTTCTGATGTTTTGGCAAGAATCGCGTCAAGGGCTTCAGCCTGTGGGATTGTGCGTGGGAAACCGTCGAGAAGGAATCCGTCCACTCCTGTGACTGTCTTGAATTCGTTTTCAATCATTCCCTCTACTACTTCGTCAGGTACGAGACATCCTTTCTCGATGAGGGCTTTGGCCTGGAGGCCGAGCTCTGTTCCTGCTGCGATCTCCTTACGGAGAAGGGCTCCTGTTGAAATGTGGTGAAGGTTGTATTTCTCAACCATTGCTGTGGCCTGGGTGCCTTTTCCTGCACCCGGAGGGCCGAATAAGATGAAATATTTCATAAATACCTGTTGGAGGATGTGTTATGCGTCTAATGTGTAAATGTCTTTGTAGTTGCGTCCGAGCTCATCGTAGTCAAGACCAAAACCTACTATGAAGTCATTTGGAATCTCCATCGCCACATAGTCGATCTTGATGTCCTTCTTGTAAGCGTCAGGCTTGAGAAGAAGGGTGCAGATGTAAGAAGCTGCAGCGCCTTTATCCTTGAGGATCTCCTTGAGTTCTACGATGGTGTTGCCGCTGTCCACTATGTCCTCGACAATGATCACACGGCGTCCGGTGATGTCGGCTGTCAGGCCCATAGCCTGCTTCACGCGTCCTGTAGTGCTGGTTCCTTCGTATGATGTAAGCTTTGTGGATACTATCTGGCAATTGAATCTGAGCCTCTGCATCAGTTCTCCCATAAACATTATCGAGCCGTTGAGGACACACAGAAGTACCGGGATGTCCTCGCAGCCTTCAAAGTCTGCATTTATCTTTTCTGCGACACTGTCAACGGCCTTGGAGATCTCCTCGTAAGGGATGGCCTTCCTGAAGGTCTTGTCGTGTAGAGTGATTTTGGTCATAGTCTCAATATTGTTAAATCATACAAATTTATACAAAACCTTTCAAAAAAAGAAAAATCATTTGTTGTTTTACCCTAAAACAACAAGAATTTAAAGGATAGCCCATACTTTTGGTTCTATGTTGAAAAGAATTGTGTTCACAGCCCTCGTTGCCGGCTGTTTCGTGCCTGCAGTGGCGCAGAGTGTTGAAGAAATGGAAAAGATCCTTCTTTTCTACGGCGTGTCATCTCCTGAGGAGGTGGATCCTTATGACGTGGAGAGGCTTTCCGACCTGCTGTCACATCCGCTTCAGGTGAACCTCGTTACCCCGGCGTCCTTGTCTGGGAGCGGTCTGCTTACGCCCTACCAGGTCGCCTCCCTGACAGATTACCGTAAGCGCCACGGGGATGTGATGTCTTATGAGGAACTCTCTGCTGTAGACGGTTTTGGAAAGATAGTGGTCGAGAAGCTCAGTCCCTTCATTTCTCTTCGGGGAACTAAGCTCTCTGCTGATGAGTATGTCGCCGGAATAAGCAGTACATTGGACATAAAGACCGGCTGGAAAATGGACGGTATTCCCAGCTATGGGTTGAGGTACAAGATGAAGACCGGGAGACAATTGTCTGCGGGACTGGCGCTGTCACGTTCTTCCAAGGCTGATGGTGCTGCTCCTGATGCCTTTACCGGAAATGTCTGCCTGGCTTTCAGAAAAGTGCCGGGGAAGATTGTGCTTGGCGACTTCAATGCCCGTTTCGGACAGGGCCTGGCTCTATGGAACGGCCTGAGTCTCAGCGGACTGTCTTCGCCTTCATCATACTTGAAAAGGGCTTCAGGACTGACTCCCTCCTCTTCTTTCACGGGCACTTATTCTATGCGAGGGGCTGCAGCTGACCTTACATTGAACAAGGTCAAGGTCTCGGCATTTCTTGCTGCACAGACAGGAAAAGACAGCTATAGTCTCCTCCCGGCTGTAAATGTCGGCTGGCTGCGCAGAAACGGAATGCTGTCATTTACCCACTATGCTGATTTTGCCAATGCGGGTGGGACATTCTCCATTCCGGATATGAAGACGGCTTTTGATATAGCCCTATGCTGCAACGGGACTGATGTATTCGCTGAAGCAGCCTATGATTGGGTAAGCGGCGTGGCAGCTTCCCTTGCCGGGATAGTGTTCCCCGTGAGCGAGGATGTCCGGCTCGCCTCTATGTTCCGCTACTATCCTGCAGCTTACTCCTCGGGCAGAGGAGGAGCTGCCGCGAGCACAACAAAGAGTACAAACGAGTACGGATTCTCTCTAAGCAGTGAATTTGTCAGAGGTACACTGGCTGCAGATCTGGCATATTTTCCGACAGCAAAGGCCGGAGATGACACCCGGTCGAGTCTTCAGGCTAAGCTGCAGTCTGAATGGAACATAAACATAGCATCTTCCCTTAAGCTGAAGGTGCGTTTCTCAGAAAGGCTCCGTTCCTGGGGCCGGCAGTGGCGCACTGAGGCAAGGGCAGACATTTCATATATATACGGAATCTGGAATGCGGCTCTGCGCGCTGATATGGTCAGGTCTGACGGCTATGGCTTCCTTGGATATGCCGAAGCCGGCCGAAAGGCCGAAGACATATCCATATATATAAGGTATGGAATGTTCCGGATCGACGATTGGGACGACAGGATCTATGTATATGAGAGGGATGCGCCGGGCTCCTTCAATGTCCCTGCCTTTTATGGCAGGGGATTGTGGGGCGCGCTCACCTTCGGATGGCGCTGCACCCGTTATATCCGCCTTTACGGCAGGGCTGCTCTCACGTCATATCCCTTTATGAAAAGCAAAAAGTCCGGCAGAGCCGAACTTAAATTGCAGGTTATGTCAGAATTCTGACCTTTATTTTACAGGAATCTTGAGCGTCATTCCTGGCTTCAGACTTGAGCTGGTCAGGCCGTTGAAGTCCATAATGTTCTGTGCGCTGACTCCAGGGTAGTTCTTGGCTATGCTGTAGAAAGAGTCGCCGCTCTTGACTACGTATGTTGTGTGGCTGCCCGACTGTGCGACTGCAGGTGCTGACTGGCTGGCTGTACCCTTAACTTTCAGATTCTGGCCGATCTTGATGTTGTTGCTTGTCAGACCGTTCAGCGCTTTCAAGTCTGCAACTGAGATTCCGTGTCTGCTCGCTATGCCTGACAGGGTGTCGCCGCTCTTGACTGTGTAAGTCGTTGTTCCTGATGTGGATGAGCCGGAACTTGCAGGTGTGCTTGATGACGGACTTGAAGTCGAGGCCGATGAGGTGCCTGCAGATGATGAGGCCGGTGCTCTTCCGCCTCTGTAGATTACAAGTCTCTGACCCACGCGTATGTCGTTGCTCTTGAGGTTGTTCCATCTCTTGATCTGAGCTACTGTACATCTGTGGTTTGTCGCAATCCTTCCTAGATAGTCTCCGCTCTTGACACGATAGATGATTCTTTCACCGTCTCCACCGTCCTGGATCTTCTTGAGGGTTGTAGGGTTGAGGTACTCATCCACCTTGTGGCGGTAGATCGAGTCTTCCTGCTCGATGAAGGCATTTGTGTAGTTGTATGGCAGACGGAGAATGTACTCGCGGCTTGTTCCGGGGATGATGTCGTGACGATACTGTGGATTCAGGTTCTTCAGTTCTTCAAGAGGTGCTCCTGTGAGGTCGGCTACCTGCTTCAGGTGCAGCTGCTTGTTGATCTTGAATGTGTCGACCTGGACAGGCATACCCACTGCCTCAGGCTTGATGCCGTGCTCTTTGTGGTAGTGCATTGCATAAAGGGCTCCGACAAATGCAGGCACATAACCTCTTGTCTCGCGAGGGAGGTACGGCCATATGTCCCAGAATGCCCTGCTGCCGCCGCTTCTTCTGATTGCCTTGTTCACGTTACCTGCGCCGCAGTTGTATGACGCAATGGCGAGACTCCAGTCACCGAAGATCTTGTAGGCATCCATCATATACCTTGCTGCCGCATCAGCTGACTTTACCGGGTCAAGACGCTCGTCCACAAAAGAGTCTATGTGAAGACCGTACATCTTGGCAGTGGCGTACATAAACTGCCACATACCCTTTGCGCCAACCCTTGACACTGCAACAGGGTTCAGGGCTGATTCGATCACTGCCATAGCCTTGAGCTCTTCCGGCATATCGTACTTGTTCAATGTCTCCTCGAAGATAGGCATATAGTACTTGCCGAGGCCGAGCATATGAGCCATCTTGGTAGGCATCTTCTCCGAATAGAGGATGATGTAGTTCTTCACGATCTCGTTGTACGGAAGTGTGATGAACGAGTTCATCTGTCTGAGTCTTTCTATGTAAACTTCGTCAGGTACATTCGACTGGAAACGCACAGAGTCCATATCGTACTCCTCTATGTCTGATTCTGTGGCCATCTGATGTGCATACCAGATGTTGAGGAGACTGTCGGAAATTTCTGCTGTGTAGTCCTCTGGAGCTATGTAGGTAGATGTGCTGTCTTGAGAATCATAGTAGATTCCTCCCATCAATTCATTGGCAACGCTGTCTGAATAGGCCAGCTCGGCACGATACAGGTCTATTTCCTGTCTCAGTGAATCAAGCTTTTCCTTGAGCTGTCTGTTCTCCTCCTTGAGAGTTGTACGTTTCTTAAGGAACTTGAGCACATCTTTCTTTGTGCTCTCTGCCGCCTGCGCTGTGCCGCCGGCAAGAAAAACAGTCGCTGCCGCGACTGTGAATATAATCAGTTTCTTCATATTCTTTATTTGTCCTGGCATCAGAATGTAAGTCCTATCCTCATTCCGAATGCGTTGTTTGCGCCCATCTGCGGTGTGTTTATCGCGTAGGCGTTGTATGGTGAGATCAATGCCGGCTCTACGTGCATTGTCAGATCTTCCGTCACTTCAAAATCGTGCATATAGGCAAAGACATTCGCGTCGATGACCTGAAGCAGGTAGACTGCTGCTGTTGCGACGACGGAGTAGTCCCTGTATCTTCTGTATACGTCTCTGTACCACTTTGCAGTCTCTCCGGAGATGTTCTGACTATAGTTCGGATCTGTTGTGGCTTCGTTGTGTATTCTCTTGAATCTCTGGTAGTTCCTGTTGAAGTTCATTGTGCAGTGTATGGAGACCATAAGTCCTCCCCAGTAGATCGGCAGCTTGAAGTACTCGCCGTTGTAGATCTGTCCCAGACCAGGCAGGAGTGCCGAATAGAGTGTTGCTCGGCCCGGAAGAGGCTCGCTGTCTGATTCGTAGTTTATGACTCCGTCCAGGAGTGTCGCCCAGTAGATCAGACCTGCTCCAGCCATAAGCCAGGTTCCTGTCTTCTTTGACTGAAGGTCAAGTGCAGGAGCTTCAAAAGGGTACTCTGTCTTGTACGCTTCCTCAAAGGCGGTCTTGTCTGCGCTCCACGCATCATAGCGTTTCTGAGTGATATTGTACTTGTGAAGGTAGTAGCCACCTGTTCCGGCAAGTGTTCCGATACCTCCGTAGATGACAGGAAGCTTCCAATAGTCCTTGTTGTAGATCTGAGCCGAACCAGGTACCATCACGGAACCGGCGAACATCGTTCCTATCTTCATCTTGTTCTTGTGAGCCAAGGCTCCCGCAAATTCCTTGAATGAGAAGAGCTTGTCAGCTGTGTCGGCTCTTGCTGTGGAATCGACGTTGTTGTAGGTCTGCTTGAAAGCCTCCTCCTTGAACTGGGCTTTACTCTGGAGGGCAAACCCTGTAAGGAAGAGGATGACTGTGAATATATGTCTGATGATTCTTTTCTGCATCTGCTGTCTGTGCGGCTTATATCTTGGCATCTTCAAGCGCCTTGAGGAATCTTCCGACTTCTTCGTCTGAGCCGAAGTGGATTGTCATTGTGCCCTTTCCGGTGCCTGAGCGCTTGAGGCTGATGTTGTTTTCAAAATACTTGCCGACGATTTCCAGCACCTTGAAGTACTGGTCCGGGAGATCCTGGGCCTGAGCCTCTTCTGGCTGCTTCTGCTCTGTCATCTTGCGAAGCTTTTCTTCAAGCTGTCTCACTGACATATCGTCCTTGATGACAAGGTCGCAAAGGTACTCCTGCAGCTTGCGGTCTTCCACTCCGAGAAGAACTTTTGCGTGACCTACGCTCAGAAGGCCGACCTTGAGGTCGTGCTGTATCTTGGCAGGAAGCTTGAGAAGACGGAGGTAGTTGGTGATCGAAGCGCGCTTCTTGCCCACTCTTACCGCCATCTGCTCCTGTGTCAGGGCGCATTCTTCAATGAGCCTCTGGTAGCTCATCGCGATCTCGATAGGGTCGAGATTCTCTCTCTGGATGTTCTCGACGATGGCCATTTCCAGCATTCCCTGGTCTGTGGTGTCCCTGATGTAAGCTGGGATCATATCCATACCTGAGAGTCTGCAGGCTCTGAATCGGCGTTCTCCGCTGATGATCTGGTAACGTCCTTCCGCTATTCTTCTTACTGTTATCGGCTGGATGAGTCCGAGTGACTGGATCGACTCCGCAAGTTCCTCGAGAGCCTCCTGGCCGAAGCTCATACGCGGCTGATAAGGGTTAGGCTCGATCATATCCACAGGAATCCTGAGGATGTCGGCTGTGTCCTGCACCTGGACAGGGCTTGCCTGACTCACGACTCCCTTGTTTACATATCCTACCGGCTGTCTTACAGGTGAAAATCCCGGATCGCCCAGAAGCGCTCCGATGCCTTTACCTAATCCTCTTTGCTGTTTGGCCATATCTGTCGGTCTGTTTTTCTGTTGTTATTGTCTTATTCTGCTTCTTCTGCAATCTCCACTGTGAGCCCGTTTCTTTCGAGCACTTCCTTTGCAAGGTTGAGGTAGTTGGTGGTACCGTTGCAGATCACATCATACAGGATGATAGGTTTTCCGTGCGAAGGTGCTTCGCTGAGGCGTATGTTTCTCTGTATGATGGAGTTGAATACCATTTCCTTGAAGTGCTCGCGGAGCTCTGCAAGGACCTGATTGTGTACCTTTGTCCTGCCGTCGAACATTGTGACCACGAATCCTTCAATCGTGAGGTCAGGATTTACGCCGTTCTGTACGAGCCTGATGGTCTGAAGGAGCTTTCCGAGTCCTTCAAGAGCAAAGAACTCCGGCTGGACAGGGATGATCACAGAATCAGCGGCTGTGAGACAGTTCACTGTGATGAGTCCGAGTGAAGGAGAGCAGTCTATGATGATGAAGTCATAGTCGTCCTTGACCGGAGCCAGGGCTGCCTTCAGAGCTGATTCCCTGTTCTCGTTTTCGAGGAGCTCGATCTCGGCTCCCACGAGGTTGATGTGTGAGGGTACCATATGCAGGCCTGCTATCTCGGTCTGAATAAGAGCATCATAGATGCCTATTCCGCCCTCGATGCCTGCGGCTCCCATCATCACTTCGTATAAGGTTCTCTTTTGATCGCTTTCAGGGGAGAAGTTAAGGCCAGAAGTCGTGTTGGCCTGGGGATCGGCATCAATGATGAGCACCTTTTTCTCCAGGACTGCCAGTGAAGCGGCAAGGTTGATGGCGGTAGTGGTCTTTCCCACTCCACCTTTCTGATTTGCAATAGCTATTACTTTTCCCATATTCTTTTTTATAAAGACATAAATCACGCAAATTTACAAAAATTATTTCATACCTTGGCTGAAATTGCTACTTTTGTTGATAACTTTAGGTGAGCCGTGCAGGTTCGCCGTCTAACCCACAAAATCAATCATAATGGAAGTGTCTGAAATCAAAGAAAAGTGGCTTGTCATAGTGAATGTCTTTGCAGCCTCGGAGAAGGCCGGGTCTATATGGAAAAGGTCGGCTGCATATATGGAGGCAGAAGGTATATCATATGAAGCAAGGTACACCGGGGGAGAAGACAATGCGACCGAGCTGGCCCGTAAGGCCTGCGGCGAGGGTTTCCGCAGATTCGTTGCAGTGGGAGGTGACGGCACAATTCACGACATCGTCAACGGAATTGCCGGATTTGCTGAAGATAATAAAGTGAAACTCAGTGAGTTTACCCTGGCAGTGATTCCTCTTGGATCAGGTAATGACTGGGCCAGGACCTTCGGTATATCAAAGAATATAAAGTCGGCTCTTCGCCTCCTTAAGGACGGCCGCGTCGCTCGTCAGGATATGGTAAAGGTGTCGCTTCTGAATGCGTCGGGCGCCGAGGTGGGATCAAGGTATATGGCGAATATCGCCGGTATCGGCCTGGATGCGCGAGTGTGCGAGATCGTCAATCATAAGAAGAAACAGGGATATAGGGGTAAGAAACTGTATGTCAGTGCCTTGTTCTACTGCATAAAGCATCGTGTCCCTGTCGCTGCAAAAGTGATGTGTGACGGTCAGACCATCTTTGACGGCAAGTACCTGTCGATGGCTTTGGGAACCGGAAAATATTCTGGTGGCGGAATGAGGCAGACCCCTCTCGCTGTACCCGATGACGGCTTGATAGATGTGACGATAATTCCGGATATACCTATGTCTGTCATCGCCAGAAAGGTTATAACCCTGTTTACTGGAACCTTCCACACTGTGAAGCAGCTTATCCTTGCCCGTGGTTCGGAGGTCGTTGTACTTCCGTCCGGACAGGCTGCCAAGGAGCCTCTTGAGGTTGACGGAGAAGTGGTGGGACGTGTGCCTGCAAAATTCAAAGTCCTTGAAGATCAGCTGAATGTGATGGTGCCGTAAATGCGGTCCTGTCTTAAGTTCTGCAAGCGGTAAGATTCTATGAGGGGTCTACGTTGAGGGTTATATGCCCGCTGTACTTGTTGGCCTTCTCGAATTTCTGCACAATGTCCATAATGTCACTTTTTCCTGAGACGAGATTGCGGTCCTTCTTCAGGCTTATCCTCATTGCGCGTATATATTCGTCTGCAATCTTGTCCACCGCCGGTGTGTAAGGGCCGCTCAGTTTCATTCCGAATCTTTTTGTCAGTGCGTCAGCAAGCCTGCCGGCCATTCTTTCAGCCCTGTCTGCATATCTGTCCCTTATATCGATCTCGATGATTCTTGAATATGGCGGGAAATTGAAGGTCTCTCGCTCAAGCAGGAGGCTGTCGTTGAAATGGATGGCCTCGTTTCTCTGAATGCGTTGATATATAGGGTGTTCCGGCTGTGAGGTCTGGATGACGAAGAGTCCCTTTTCGCCTCTGCGTCCACTTCTTCCGCGGAACTGTTCCAGCAGCTGGAGAGCCTTTTCGTCGGCTCTGAAGTCTTGAAGACCAAGGAGGGTGTCGGCTGATATTACCGCAACCAGATGAAGGTTGCTGAAGTCGAATCCCTTCGACAGCATCTGAGTGCCGATGAGGATGTCTATCTCACCCTTGCTGAAGTCCTTGATGACCTTTGTCTCAAATGTCTTGCTCTGGGCGGTGTCGCTGTCCAGTCGTGCAATTCTGGCACTTGGGAAGAGTGCTGCGGCCTCCTCTTCAATCCTCTGCGTACCTGCGCCGAGGCTTTTCAGCGCCCCGCCGCACTTGTCGCAGCGTCCTGTGAAGACGGCCTTGTGGCCGCAGTAATGGCAGGTCATACTGCCTTCCTGACCGTATTTGTGAAAGCTCAGACTTACGTTGCAGTGCGGACATTTCGGGATCTCGCCGCACTCCTCGCACTGGAGGGCAGGAGCCCACGAACGGCGGGAGCGCAGGATCATAACCTGACCTCCTTTGCCGAGGGTGCGCTGGATGTGGTCAATCAGCTTGCGTGAGAAATTGCCCTGCATTCCGCGTTTGCGTCGTTCGGCCTTGGTGTCGATGATTTCTATGTCGGACTCCTGTGAACCGTGGTATCTTTCCTGCAGCTCCACAAGGTGATGCTTGCCGTATCTGCAGTTGTAAAGTTCTTCAAGTGAGGGAGTTGCGGAGCCAAGAATGATTCTGCATTTCTGAATGACAGACAGCATCAGGGCTGTGTCCCTGCCGTTGTATCTCGGAGCAGGGGAGTCCTGTTTGTAGGAGCTGTCGTGTTCTTCATCCACAATGATGAGTCCCAGGGTGTGATGTGGCAGGAACAGGGACGAGCGTGTTCCGAGCACTATGTAGTTGCTGTCAGATCCCTTGAACGATCTGATCGTTTCCGCTGTGTTTCTCTTGCTTGCGGCTGTCTCTCCCGAGTGGAAAGTCAGGTGCCTGTCTCCGAAATGGATCTGGAGACGTTCTTCCAACTGTCTGCTCAGGGCGATTTCAGGTACCAGATACAGCACGTTCTTGCCGCTCTTGAGGGTCTCCTGCGCCAATTTTATATATATTTCCGTCTTGCCTGAGCCTGTGACTCCGTTCAGCAGGACCGGCTTTCCGGAGGTGAAGCCTTCGCGTACGGACTTATATGCCTTTTCCTGAGCAGGGCTGAGGTCAATCTTTGCCCAAGGAAGGTCATCGCTTTGCTTTGCGGCGTTTGCAGCTCCGCTGCGGGTGGCCTTTCCGCTGCTTGCGGCTCCTCTCTCGTAGAGTGCTTCTGCCTGCTTCAACGCCTCGCGTGCGGCCTCGAGTTCCTGCTTTATGCGCTCGGCGTCTTCTGTGTTGCGGATTCTTGTCTTTGTGCCTTCCTTCGCCTTTGCTGCGCTTTCGAGCTTCTTGTTGAGCCTCTCTTCTGTCTTTGCAATCCTGGCCCTCATATTATCCAGCAGCTTCTCCCGGCTTCTGCGCGCCTTCTCCAAGGCTGCAGCACGCGCTTCCTCGAGGTTGATCTTGCCGATAGGGTAGGCGGCCTTGTAGACTTCGCCGATACTGCAGAGGTAATAGCCGGCCACCTGTCTCCACAGCTCCAGTTCCTCCTCGAGAACCGGCTCCAGGCCCTCATCTACGCCGATGATGGACTTTATCTTGGACGGGTCTGTTTCCGGCTTCACACCGACTTTGCTCACTACTCCCGAGTAGACCTTCCCGGCAAACTGCACCTTCACACGGTCTCCGACCTTCACACTGCCTTTCGCCTGGGTTCCGCTTGTGACGTCTCCGCCATTCATCCCTGCAGGCAATGAATAGCACGGCTCCCACTCAAGCTTGAGCGGAAGGATGACCGATATGTAGAAAGCACCGTCCATAATTCTGCGAAGATACCAAATCTCTCCAAAATACACCCACAAAACCTCAGAAAACCCATCAAAACCTTTTGAAACCTCCCGAAGCCCTCCAAAAATGCAAAATTTTCAATATTTTTTGCAGAAAAATTTGCAGGTTAAGAAAAAATGCCTACCTTTGCAATCCCAATCGGAAGAAAGGGTAGTTCTAAAGAAAATCTGGTGCCATAGCTCAGTTGGTAGAGCAAAGGACTGAAAATCCTTGTGTCCCTGGTTCGA
>JAFZED010000080.1 GCA_017560825.1 Bacteroidales bacterium
TGATACGTGGATAAGACCCTCAACACCTGGCTCGATCTCTACGAATGCGCCGTAATCAGCGATGAGAACTACCTTACCTGTTACCTTGTCACCAACCTTGAGGTTAGCATCGAGTGCATCCCAAGGGTGCTGCTTGAGCTGCTTGAGACCGAGAGCGATTCTCTTCTTAGACTCATCGAAGTCGAGAATAACAACGTTGATCTTCTGGTCGAGAGCAACAACCTCCTCTGGATGGTTGATACGGCCCCAAGAGAGGTCTGTGATGTGGATAAGTCCGTCTACGCCACCGAGGTCAACGAATACACCGTAACCAGTGATGTTCTTAACTGTACCCTCAAGAACCTGACCCTTCTCGAGCTTGCCGATGATCTCGCTCTTCTGCTGCTCGAGCTCAGCCTCGATAAGTGCCTTGTGTGAAACGACAACATTGCGGAACTCCTGGTTGATCTTAACGATCTTGAAGTCCATAGTTGTGTCAACAAACTGATCGTAGTCGCGGATAGGCTTGATGTCGATCTGTGAACCTGGGAGGAATGCCTCGATTCCGAATACGTCCACGATCATACCACCCTTTGTACGTGTCTTCACGTAACCCTTTACGATCTCGTCTGCTGCGAATGCTGCATTTACCATATCCCAAGAACGGAGCTGGCGAGCCTTCTTGTGTGAAAGAATGAGCTGACCTTTCTTGTCCTCAGCGTTCTCTACGAACACCTCAACCTTGTCACCGATCTTAAGCTCAGGGTTGTAACGGAACTCAGGAGCCATAATGACACCCTCGCTCTTGTAGCCGATGTTAACGATTACCTCTCTCTTAGTGATAGCTGTAACCTCGCCTTCTACTACCTCACCCTCAACTACCTTTGAAAGTGTCTGGTTGTACTGCTCAGCGATGGTAGCGATGTCGCCACCGTAAACATCGTCATTCTCAAATGCATCCCAGTCGAAGTTCTCTGGAGCTACTGACACATTGAGAGCGACCTTCTTGGTCTCTACTGCTGGAGCTGCTTCTGCAGCCTCAACAACTGTCTTGTTTTCTGCCATAATTAAAAATTAATAAGACAAACTAGTGGGTTAAACATTATTTATTGAGCCTCGCCGTGACGCGCCATATCAATAAAAAAGCGCGCCCTGGTCTGAAAGGCGCGCAAAAGTAGACATAATTTTCGGATTTTCAAAGGTTTTCGCAAAAATCAGATATGATTATATTGCTTTACCCTGCACTTTCTGACCGTTATTGAATGTTCCGATCCAGCAAGTGCCGTCAGAGGTCTTGTAAAGGCCATATCCGTGACGTACACCATTGAGGGTCTCACCGATATAATACTCTGACGCTGAATACTCTATATATTCAAACTTCTTCTCCGACGAAGGATTTGGCGAAGGGTAGGTTCCTGCCGCAGTCCATCCCTGAACAGCGCCGTCATAGATGAGACGGCCCTTTGCATCATAGCAGGCGATTCTGCCTGACGGCGCATTGTCGTCAAAGTCACCCACGATGATGCGGCATTTCTTGAAGGATGCGAAGGTATATCCCTTCGGCATCGAGTACACGCCCTTTCCGTCCTGAAGGTCTGTGTCCCAACCTCCGAAATAGAGGGTGCCGTCGCCCCAGACATATATACCGGTGCCGGTTCTTGTCACGTCTTCCACGAGGTCTCCGCGGTACTTGTCGCCGTTGTCATATGACTCCGACTTAGACGAGAGAAGGGTCTTTATACGCGATGTCCACACGTCTGACTCCACTGAGTTAGGAAGAGCCAGCTGAGTGAAGACAATTTTGACTGCCTCCTGGCCTGCAAGGACTTCCACCTCACCGCTTCGAGTCCTCTCTGTGGCATTTTTCATATAGGTGATCACAAGATTGCCCTCTGGAGAAAGCGTTGCTGTGAACCAGTTGCCTGCTGCATTTACTTTGCAGTCAGAAGCTGTTCCATTTTCGAGGGTCACCTTTGCAGTGAACTCACCACCCTTGGCATTGAGATCTGACACTGTAGGATACAGGTCGCCGTTGATTCTGAGTCCGCTGACAGTCGGAGCTGCAGGAGCTTTCTTCTGTTCAGCCTTCTTTTCCTCCTTAGCTTCCTTCTTTGGCTCCTGCTTTACTTCCTGTTTAGGCTGTTCTGGCTTTGCCTCCTGTTTTGGTTCTGGCTTCTGTTCTGGCTCAGTCTCCTGTTTTGGCTCTGCTTTCTGTTTTGGCTCTGCTTTCTGCTCTGCCTCAGGTTCTTCTGCCTGCACTTCATCAACTGGGGCTGCGTCTGCGGCCTGATCTATAACTTCCTCTACAACAGGGGTTTCCTTTGCAGGTTTGTCAGACTTGTTCAACAGGAAGAATGCAGCGGTACCTGCTGCAGCAAGAACAAGGACAATGATTACCACAATCAGTACCACATTGCTCTTCTTGCCCTCCTTCTTCGGAGCCTCTGCCGGCTTTTCAGCTGGCGCTGGCACCGGCGCTGGTTTTGGTTCCGGCTTTGGTTCCGGTTTTGGTTCTGGCTTCGGCGCTACTGGAATCACAACAGGCACTGGCTTTGGCTCTGGAGCGGGCTCCGGCTTTGGTGCAGGTGCAGGAGCAGGAGCTGGAGCTGGTTCAGGGACTGGAACAGGTTCTGGTGCAGGAGCAGGAACTGGCTCGGGCACCACAACTGGTTCTGGCTCGGGTACAGGAACAGGTTCGGGCACCACAACCGGTTCTGGTACCGGCGCAGGAGCGGGCTCTGGCGCAGGAGCGGGAACAACCACCGGTTCTGGCTCTGGAACTGGAACAGGTTCTGGTGCGGGAGCAGGAACAGGCTCGGGCGCCACAACTGGTTCTGGTGCAGGGGCAGGAACAGGCTCGGGCACCACAACTTGTTCTGGTGCAGGAGCAGGAACAGGCTCAGGTGCCACAACTGGTTCTGGCTCAGGTACAGGAACAGGCTCAGGTACAGGAGCTGGAGCGACAACTGTCTCTGGCACAGGCGCTGGTGTTGGTGCAACTACTGGTTCCGGAGCGGGTGCTGGTGCTGGCTTCGGCTTTGCTGGTGCGGATGGAGCTATCGGCTCACCGCAGGATGGGCAGGCCTTGATTCTATCAGAGACCATTGCCCCACATTTCGGACATTTGATGATCATACGCTACCTTTTTAAACTTTCTGCCATTGCATCCAGTGAGAATGTTCCATCTATTTCTGCAACCTGGACCTTTCCGAGCATAAGATTCATAAAGAATTCATATATCCTTTCAGGCGAAAGCACTGCTTTCTGTCCTGTGGCATCAAGACCGAGGTCATATGTGCCAAGAAGCTGAGTGCCAAGGCTCGCAGCTGTAAGGAGGAAGTGATTCTGCATCTTCTCCCAGTCCACGAGATCGCTTGCGAGCACCTTGCCGATAACTGTGTAGTTTCTCACTGACACCTGACGGTTCTCCTCGGTAAGGGTACTCTTCACCTCGTCAGTCTCGAGATTCATAGAGATCTTTCCCGAATTTGCAGCTGGTTCCACACCCTTATAATACGCTCCGAGGTCTGCGAGCGAATAGTTGTAGAGAGTTGTTGCAGGTGTGTATGCGATCGGCTCAAGTGAGAATGCACTTGGAAGGAGAAGACCGTTGCTTCCTTCCATTGACACAGACGGAGCATTGAAGGTTCCTACGATACAGTTATTGATGTTGAGTTCCTTGTTTGCGAACACACCACCGATAACGACGCAGTTCACGAGGGTGATCTCGTCTGCAAAGATACTTCCGCCTACGAAAGCATTGGTGAGTCGGACTTCCTTTGCATTCACATCAGAAAGCATCATCACCTTGCACTCACGAGCGTGGGACACTATGGAATCTACAGCTCCTATGCTCTTGTCGAATCTTACATAGCCTTTTGCTCCGCTGTTGATATATATTTCCAACTGAGCGAAAGCGGCTCCCTTCACCTGCACATCACCGTTCTCAATCTCGATTCTGTGGCCGTACACAGCGCCTTCAACCACGGTGTCCATCTGGATCTTCACATCCCTATCGAGTTCGCCTACATTCCTTGGAAGGATGGCACCCTGCACAAGATGTCCGTTAAGGACAATTGTTTCATTATCAAAGCTTATTTCTTTTAACTCTTTCATAATCAATAATTTTTAACATTCGACTGTCATCCGAATCATTTAATTGTCTGCACATCTGCTCCATTTACAAGCTCAAGAATGGTCTTCTGCAGCCTTTCATCTGCAACATCCTCCTGAATATATGAGTTGATGTACGAATCTATGTACTCTCGTTCCTCTGCGCCCATTGAGCTCCATCCCAATGAATCAGAGCGGAAACCGGTCATAAGGTTGGCCTTAAGGCTGTCGGCAGACGGCACATTGTCAAGGCCATAAACCCTGCTCGAGTCCACACCTGCATCCTGAACGTTCTCCACAAACATCACGGGGAGATGGATTTCAGCACTTTCCGCCCCATCCGAGAGCATATCACGGATGGATGATGCAAGACGGGTCACGCCTTTAAGGTAATCATTGGTCTTTTCAAGGACTTCTCCTGCAGTCTTCTTTATGTATGAGCAGGAAAGGACTGTCTCAAGCTGGATGTTCTCATTTGCAGAGATTGTCGCCAGACCGAGGAGTTCCGAATCAGCCTTACGATTGGCTACTCGGTTGGATGCATCCTCAAACTGGAATGCAGGTCTGTCAAGGAGTTCGACTCTTGACACCATCTCCCTGTCGAGATCATCAAAAAGCTTCGAATATCTCTTGGTAATGCGGAGATAATCCGTCTGCATCTGCTCAGTCTTTGACAGACAGCTGGACTTCTGGTCCATCATCTCGATGAATTTGGACTCAGTGATAGATGAAAGTTCCTTGATCTTCTGCGCAAGGTCTGCTCCAACATAGTTGAAGAAGCCTTTGATCACAGAATCAGAAACCTTGCGGGATGCCTCGACCTTTGCAGCCACCTGCGCAGCTTCTGTAGCCACTACAGCCGCCTGAAGTCCGTGAATGGCACCGTTACAGTGGCCGACGCTGGCGTCGAAGTCATCGGTGTCCACATCAATTGTGATGTAGACCGGCTCCGATCCGGAATAGCTCACACTACCTCCGCTTTCGCTGGCAGGATAGCTGACACTTCCCGAATAGTGCACGTATCCAGTGTATGATCTTCTGTAACTCATAGGCTAGGGATTCAATTGTTGAACATCCTGAGTCTCGTTGAACATCCTGATGATTTCGTTTCTGACTCTTTCATCTCCTTCGACATTCATAAAGAGATTCACGAATTCAGCCTCCACATTGCCCATCTCGTCACCGTCAATCTCTGACCAGTTTCCTTTGATTGCGGAATTATAGGAATGTTCTCTTACAGACTGGTCAATGCTTCTGTCGATCTCCTCATTGCCGCTTCGAGCGACATAGTAGTTTACAGAATTGGATCCGACAGGATTCGTCGATTCAACGACCGACACAGGTATATATATGGTCTGAGACTCATCTATATATTTATCCTCCATCGAGACGTTGGTCTTCCTCTGTTCTTCGTTTGTCTCCTTGACGTACTTCTTCATTGCTCCGATTGCCGTGTCTGCGTCGACCTTGACCTTCGATGAAAGAAGCATCTGTGACGAAAGGACCGATTCTACCTGATTGGTTGCGAACTGCGCATAGTTCATACGCATACGGTTGTCTATCAGCCTCATATCCCTCTGAACGAGTTTGAATGCCGGCATATCCAGTTCGGCCACTCTTGTCTCGAGAGCGATGTTCAGGGAGTTGAACAGCTTGCTGTATCGGGCTGAGATCATATTGTAGTCACCCTGCATCCTGGTCTGTATTGCCTGAAGGGCTGCCGCATACTGGCCAAGCTCCATAAGCTTCGACTCGACGGTACTTGTGAGTTGGGCGATCTTCTGGGTGATCTGGGACTGCATCATTGTGTAGAATCCCCTGTTCACATTTTCGCAGATGCGCTCGGCACCTTCCTTCTCAGCAGCGACTACAGCAGCGCTCATCGCAACGACTGCACCGGAAACGGCACCTACGTTCTTTGTTACTGACCGTATCTCCGAGGCCATCGGAGAGGTGTCAACGGTAAAACTGAAATCTGCCATAATTACTCCTGATTATTGTGTTCTTCGATTGCGCTAAGTATTTCCTGGAGGCCGACTGCCGGCTCTGCTGCAGGCTCGGATGCTGCAGGAAGTTCAGGCTCCTGATCGTGGTTCACCTGTGCTGCAGCTGCATCCTCAAGTTCCTGCACTGCACCTCTTGCGATGCTGCCAAGGTTCATTCCCGCATACTCATAGGCCACCTCGTCTACGCTTGGTACTGGTGGAAGCTCGGAATTCTGAGCCAGGAGAGGGTTCACCTCAGCGAGAGGCTTGCGGCGAGCGTCGAGCGAACCGACATTCGATGCGGCCATCGCCATATCCCTTGACACCTTATCACGGAGTGATGCGTCGAAATATTCCACATATCCGAACTTCTCCGCGCGAGCGTCGATGTCCTCGTGGAGTCTGTCCATATAGTCGGAGAACTCCTTCTGAGTCTGCACAACCTGCTGTGACTGAGCCTGGTATCCTGCAAGAACCTCAGCTGAGTTGTCCACAACCTCTGTTACAGCTGACTCGAGCGAGCCCGATCTCTTCATCTCGTCTTCAGTCTTCTTGTAAGCGCTCAATGTGTTGTAAGCTGCGCTGTACTCAGCGAGGGTGCTGCGCATAAGGTTGATGATGTCAGCAGCCTCTGCTCTGTTTCTACCGTAGAAGTCCTCGGTGTCCTGATGCCACTTGTTGAGGTAGCTGATCTTCTGATCCTTGATGTGGTTATAGATCGCGATACGGTCTTTTCTTGTGTCCTTGAGAAGGTTGCTTACGATAGGGGCGATGATCTCGTACTGGATCTGATTCACTCCGAAAGGCACATTTGTCCTGCTGCCGTCTTCTGCTACCCAGCTCATCGATCTGAGGTCGAGCTTGACCTTTGAGCTTTCGCGCAGATTGAATGGTTTATAGCTGTAGTCAACTGTCTCATAGTCAAACTTCTCGTTTCTGATCCTCTCGATCTCCTCTGCCTCAAGGACAGGAGAGTAGAAGTTGTACGGAGCCTTCAGGAGGTTGAAGAGGATTCTGTTTGAGTAGTCCACAAGGGAACCAGCAGAAGCCACCTTTCTTGCAGCAGTAGACTGCACTGCATCCGCCATATCTACCATAAGAGACTTGAGGACGCGGTCCATCTGCTCCGACTGGCTTGACATTGCCCTTCTTGTCTCGTTCAACTCGTTGAAGTTCTGGATGTAAGGGTCGTATTTTGATGTGTCGAAGACATTGAATACCGGAGCGTTCTCTACGTTTGCAGTGGCGTGCTCTTCAAGGAATTTTGCGTAAGATGTTCCAGGGAACACCACAGGAAGCTCGACACTGTACTCTTCTACATTTCCGAGGGTGTACGAGATAGTCCTGAGGGTTCTGTCCATCCTTCCGAAGTAGTCGTTGAAGTTCAGCTTCTGGATGGAACGTGACATATCCCCTGTGCTTACAGTCTCTGTTTCTTTTGAAGTCTCAACGATAGGTGCTGTCTTCACGAGGTCCTGAAGGTTGTCCACAGCTTCGTTGATGAGGTTGCTTTGCTTGATGACCTGAAGGGTGAACTTCTCATCTTTTGCAACACCGCTCTGGTCTACTATGAAGCTCTTTCCATTGTATGCAACTCTCTTAGCTACAGGGACATAAGCCACACCCATCTTAGTCACCTTGTAATCCCTGAAGATGTTTTTGTGGGCTTCCCTGAAAGAGGCTATCTTTGAATTGGATTCTTCAATCTTCTGATTGAGTCCCTTGATCTTCGAATTCTGGACAATCACAATGATCAGACCCACAAGCACAATAGCGAGGCACCATCCGATGGTACGCATCTTCTGGGCCTGTGCCAGATCCTCCTGATACTTTTTGATCAAGTGCTCTTCCTCGGCGATCTGAGCTTCAATCACCTTCTCCTGAGACACGATCTTCTCAGCCGCAGACTTGTAGTACTCGTACAAGACCTTGGCCTGATCCTGGTAAATGTTCGCAGAATCTCTAAAAATCTTTCCTTCCATATCGTTTTAGATTAATATTGTTTTTTTCTCATATCAATAAGGACGAGGACCTGGTCGAGTCCTGCCTCAATCTCTTCGGCAACGCCGTTCGAGGACAGTTTCACACTGACAAGGGCGAGAGCCTCGACGATTTTCGCTTCGATGGTCTGCGCAGCAGCACCGTCGCTCGGTGATATATACCTGAGTTCTTCGCGTATATTTTCGATTTTAGGCATATATGAACCTCCGCTTGAGAGGCGGCACGAGAGTTCAACTTCGTCAAGTCGCGACTTGATCAGTTCAAGGCCGCTTCTCCTCTGCTCTTCTTTCTTCTCGAACCCGCTGACGAGGTTTCCCATCCTTGAAGCCACAAAAACTGACCACAGATAGACCAGCAGGAGGGCTATATGAATGATGAGGCAAAGATTGAAGTTCAACTGGCATACTATCGACAGTACGACCAGCAGGATGACAGAAAATATATACGTACCGTCCGCAATCCACCTCAGTCCGAATCCCGCAGCGGCCTTGGCTACATCGTCAACAGAACCCACAATGTCGTACATAGTGACAAATGAGACTACGTACATCAGGCAGCACGCTGCCAGGTTAAGATAGAACAGGTTTTCCGGCTGGCACTCCTTCAGGAAAAGGAAGAAGACAGCGGCTATGAGTGCAAGACCTCCTACCAGGAAGGCGGCACCTAATACTTTTGACAGACCTTTCATATTCCTGTTATTTTAATTTCATTCCACAAGACGGACAGAACATCGATCCATTGGTCGGGTTGCCACAACGAGGGCACTTGTTCTCAGACAAAGGTCTTCCGCAAGTCGGGCAGAACGCAGCACCCGGAGCTATCGGAGAATTGCAGCCCGGACACAGATCAATGTTTGATGAATTCAGCGGAGCTCCGCAGGTAACGCATCTTGAAGCGTTTGTGTCATTGTCCGCTCCGCATCTCGGACACGGGTTGTACGGATCGCCGCAGAACGGGCAAAACCTGTTGTCTGACCTGAACTTCCTGCTGCATCTTGAGCAGTAGACTTCTCGGACAGGCTGGCCCTGCTGTTGTCCGGCGCCGGGATAGCCCTGGTTTCCGGCACCCGGATGGCCGCTGCCGTATGGAGCCGGAGTCGGCTGACCGTACTGCGGATTCATCATCTGAGACATCGCTCCACCATTTCCACCCATTGCTCCGAACATACCTGCCATCATTACTGCGCCCATTATGCCGCCACCTGTGCCGTTGGCATTGTTGACTGCCTGCTGCGCAGTCTCGAACATCTTGCCCTGCTGCCAGGTGTGTCCTGATATCTTCTGATGAGTCTGCTGGTTGATTGCATCCTGAGCGATTCTTCCTGCTTCAGTCGATGTGTCGACATCGATGCTGGTCACATAGAACTTGGAAAGCTCGCAACCGAACTCCTCGTAGAACGAATAGAGCTCACGTTCGAGCATTGTAGATATATCTTCCAGATGTGTAGCTATCTGATTGATGCCATAGCCGTTTGAAGAGAAGATGCGGCTGATGAGGCTCTTTGCCTTTGCATTGAGCTCTCCCTTGAGCTGGTCAGTGAACTGGTCCACTGTAACTTCAACCTCGCTTTCAGGTGAAGAGGCATAACCGAGGGCAAGCTTGATGATGAACTTCTCGGCGTCCTTCACCACGATTCCGTAACGGCCGTAAGCCCTGACGGGGATCTGCGCCTGGAAATTCGGGTCATAGATCGGGAATCCGCCGATGCTCCATTCGACATCTTTCGGAGTAAGCTTGCTGACGAACCAGGCCTGGACTGTCCAAGGGTTCTCTCCTCCGAACGGAATGCCGTAGAACGCACGCAAAATAGGAAAGTTCGGCGAGTCCATATTGTACTGGCCCGGTCCGAACTTCTGAGATTTGGTGCCATTGACGATAATGACCGCCTCCTGAGCGTCATTTACCTGCAGCTTGGCATATTTGCTGATGTTTGCGGCCGGATGCCTGTAGGCAAGATAGTCCTTGCCACCGGCCCAACGGATGAAGTCAATTATAGCTTTTCCCATATCGATGTAAGTTTTGTAAATTCAAAATCCTTGAAGACTCCAAATTTACAAATCTACCATCGTAAATGCAAGCTATATGAATGATAATTTTCTAAAAATCAGAACATTCTCCTTCTCTTGAACACCCAGAAGATGGCGACAATGGAAACCATCATCAGAACGAGGATAAGAGCCCATACCCACGGAGAGCTGCTGAGGAAGTTTCCGAAGCTGATGTTCATACCGAAGAAGCTCGCGATCAGGGTCGGAGGCATAAGCATCAGGGATATGAGGGTGAACACCTTCATAATCTTGTTCTGGTCCAAGTTGATGATACCGAGAACTGTGTTCTGAAGGTACTCGAGACGCTCAAAACTGAAGTTGGTGTGGTTGATGAGTGAAGATATGTCCTTGAGGAGGACGTTCAGCTTAGGCTGGTACTCCTTAGGGTACCTTGCACTCTTGAGGATGCTGGAGATAACTCGCTGCTTGTCGACGATGTTCTCGCGGATGAGCATTGTGTTGTCCTGCAACTGGTTGATGTCGATGAGGAATTCCTCGCTGATGTCTTCTCCCAGACTCACCTTCTTGTTGTACTGGCTGATCTCCTTTGACACGAGCTCCACCATATCGGCATCAAGGTCAATACGCTGTTCCAATATGCTCAGGAAGACCAGGTGGCCTGAGGGATACATTTTCGGGAAGGCCATAAGCCTGCGCTGAAGGTCAGTGAAGCTCTTGAGACGGCATTCGCGAAGCGTCGTGAGGATGTCTCCTGAAAGGATGAATGAAACTGTCTCTTCGTTGTACTCTTCCGGACCCGGAATCAAGTAGCTGGTGTTGGCAAAGATAGCTTTCTCTGTCTCTGAGAATCGTGATGAAATCTCGATCTCTTCAGCCTGTGCCCTGTTCTGAATAGTAGTGCCCAGAAATGCCTCAGTTGCCCTTTTCTCGTCTCCGGTAGGCGAAAAAAGGTCAATCCAGACTACATCTTCGTATGTTACATTGGCGAA
>JAFZED010000081.1 GCA_017560825.1 Bacteroidales bacterium
CAGGTGGTGCAGGTCAGTTCGGTGAGGTTCACCTCCTCATCGCTCCTTATCAGGAGGGTGTTGACCCAGGTAACAGATTCAAGGTAGACGGTAAGGAACTCGTTCTCAACATCAAGGGTAAAGAGGAATTCGACCTTCCTTGGGGCGGTAAGCTCGAGTACTACAACTGCGTTGTCGGTGGTGCTATCGATGCACGCTTTATGCCTGCAATCCTCAAGGGTATCAACGAGAAGATGAGCGAAGGTCCTCTTACCGGTTCACTCGCACGTGACATCCGCGTTTACGTTTACGACGGTAAGATGCATCCGGTAGATTCAAATGAAATCTCATTCGTACTCGCATCACGTAACGCATTCAAAGAGGCATTCCGCGTAGCTGGTCCGAAGATTATGGAGCCTATCTACAATGTTGAGGTTATGACTCCATCAGAGTATATGGGTGCTTGTATGTCAGATCTCCAGAACCGTCGCGCTCTCATCGAGGGTATGGGTTCAGAGAAGGGATTCGAGATCATCAAGGCTCGCGTTCCACTTGCAGAGCTCTACCGCTACTCTACATCCCTCAGCTCTCTCTCATCAGGTAGCGCAACATTCACAATGGACTTCGCTGACTACCAGCCGGTACCAGGTGATGTACAGGAGAAGCTCCTGAAGGCTTACCTCGAAGAGGAGAAGGAAGACTAAATATCTGTTTTTAGAGGTGATTGCTGCGTTACTCTCACTGCACTCCCTCTCTAAAAACAAATATTTATATTATACAACAGAGGCGACCCTGATGGGCCGCCTTTGTTGTATATATGCTAATGCCGATATTCATAAAAAAGAGAAATAATTTAAAAATTCAGAAAAACTTTGTTAAAGAAAAAGCAAAATCTCTCTTTGGGACTTGACTCGAATGACTGTGTGTTCGAAATTTGATGTTGGACAAAATTGAAGAAATATGATGGAGTATAATGTGACGGGCGCAGTTTCCCGTGATTTATCCGAAGAGCGGATTATAAAGATAAGAGAGCAATATGTTATTCTTGATAGGGACTTGGCAGAGTTATATGGTGTTGAGACTAAAAGAATAAATGAACAAGTCAAAAGAAACATTGAACGATTTCCGGATGCTTTCCGGTTTCAATTGACTGATGATGAACTGCGCGAACTGGTCGCAGTTTGCGACCGGTTCGCTATATTGAAACATTCCTCATCGTTACCATATGCTTTTACAGAGGAAGGTGTGGCTATGTTATCAACGGTCCTACGTAGTAAAACAGCTATACAGGTAAGTATCCATATTATGCAGTCATTCGTTGCTATGAGGCGGTATTTGTTCAATAATGCCGGTATTATACAGAGAATCAGCAGGATTGAAATAAGGCAGAATGAAACGGATAGAAGAATTGACGAGATTTTCAGCAAGTTTCAAGATAAAACAATCCCGGTCGAAGGAATTTTCTATGACGGGCAGATATTTGATGCTTATGTCTTCGTTGCAGGCCTGGTCAAATCTGCGCAGCGGCGAGTAGTTTTGATTGATAATTATGTCGATGAAAGTGTGCTCCTGATGCTGTCCAAGCGTGCCCCAGGCGTGTCAGCTGAAATTCAGACTGGACGGTTATCGTCCCAGTTCCAGTTGGATGTTATTAAGCACAATACTCAGTATGAACCTGTCGCTGTTGTGCAGAAGCAAAACATCCACGACCGTTTCCTGATCGTGGATGATGATAAGCTCTTTGCTTTTTCGAAGATGAATCTGTCTCCAAACCTGCTGATTATCTGATGAAGTTGGTCATTATCGGTTTTTCCTTTACTGGGTCTGGGATGCCGGCGGCGCGGCCTGCTTCGATGCATTTGAGGAGCCAGGCCATATTGCGGCCGAGTTCGCGCATTACCTGCATTCCTTCTTCGTCCTGGAGGACCTGTTCAGGGGTGTTGCCGTGGACCATATTCCAGTACTTTGATGAGACCACTGGCATTGACGAGATGGTGAAGTACTTGTTGATCTGGTCGAATGCTGCTGTCGAGCCACCGCGGCGGCAGCTTACGATGCCGGCTGCGGGCTTATAGCGGAAGACCTTGCCTTTGCCGTAGAATGCGCGGTCCATAAATGAAGTGAGGGCTCCGGAAAGGGCTGCGTAGTGTACAGGGCTTCCGAATACAAAGCCGTCTGCCTGCTCTGCCTTGTCAAGGAATGCGTTCACTTCATCGTCGATGAAGCAGCGGAGTGAAGCTGGCTGGCCTTCAGGACCTCTTTTGATACATTTTGCGCAACCCAGGCATCCTGAAACGGGCTTTACTCCAAGCCATATGATTTCAGTTTCCACGCCTGCTGCATTGAGTTCCTTCTCTACCTCCTTGAGGGCTGTGTATGTGCAGCCTTCCTTATGAGGACTGCCGTTTACGAGTAATACTTTCATATAATTTCCAATTTTACCGACCAAAGATAAGAACTGATGGCAGATGTTCAAAATTATTCCCTATATTTATGAACTTTATATTTATATGCTATGAAACGCTTGCTTATTGTTCTTTTCTCTGTTCTGTTCTTCTGGGTCAGCTCTTTTTCGCAGACCGTTCCTGAAAGCGACCGCGTCGTGGTGGCTTATGTAACCTCGTGGAGCAATGTGATCCCGGATCCGTTCTGTATGACCCATCTTAATTATGCCTTCGGTCACGTAAATGACACTTTTGATGGTGTCAGAGTGGATAACCCGGACAGGCTCAAGACTATGGTCGAGCTCAAGAAACTCAACCCTGAACTGAAGGTAATGCTTTCTGTAGGAGGCTGGGGCAGCGGACGTTTCAGCGAGATGGCTGCTGACAAGAAGTGCCGCAGGTCTTTTGCTGAGGATTGCCTGAGAGTTGTCGAGGAATACGGTCTTGACGGCATCGACATCGACTGGGAGTACCCTACAAGTTCAGCTGCGGACATATCTTCATCTCCCGATGACACCAAGAATTTCACAAAGCTGATGAAGGACCTCCGTAAGGTGCTTGGTCAGGACAGGCTTCTGACCCTGGCAAGTGCAGCGTCGGCGGAATATATTGACTTCAAGGCCATTGAGCCATATATGGACTTTGTGAATATTATGGCTTATGATATGGCTAACGCACCGAAACATCACAGTGCGCTGTATGAGTCTGAAAACAGCGGCAGCATAACATCTGACAAGGCTGTGAAGGCACATATTGCTGCAGGTTTCCCTGCTCACAAACTTGTGCTTGGAATGCCTTTCTATGGTCGTGGCGGCCTGAAGATTTCAAGTTTCAATGACTATAAGGACCTCCATCGTCACACAGGAGTTGTGGAAAAATGGGACGAAAAGGCTATGGTTCCGTACCTTGAAGATGAGGAGGGTGTGCTCCAGCTTGGCTATGAGAATCCGCGTTCTCTCAGGATCAAGTGCGAATATGTAAAGGAAAACGGCCTTAAGGGCGCTATGTACTGGGATTATGATGGAGACAACGAAGACGGCGACCTTCGAAAGACTGTGGCAGAAAACATCCTTGGTAAGAAATATGCAGCAACACGCAGCGCTAATTATGCAGGTAAAAGGGTGAGATTCAAGGCTTTGCTATACTACTCCGAGAATGTGGAAGAGGCTCACGCCCAGTTCGCTCATCAGACCATAGAATTCTTCAAAAAGCTTACTTACGGTGAAGGTTACTCGCTGGAAGTCACAACAGATATGTCTGCATATCCCTATGAGAAATTAAAGGAATACGACGTCCTGATAATGCCGAATGCCGCACCGTGGTCTCCTTCGGAAAGGGCGGCCTTTGAGGAATATATGAAAAACGGTGGCGGATGGGTCGGCTTTCACGCTGCGGCATATAATGACCGCAACACGAACTGGCCTTGGCTGCTCGAGTTCCTCGGAGGAGGAGTCTTCCTTTGCAACAACTGGCCTCCTCAGCCGGTTCTTCTGGAGGTAGACACACAGGATCACTCAGTTACACGCAATCTTCCGAAGGAATTTGTCGCTCCGGCAAGCGAATGGTACCAGTGGACTCCATCCCCAAGGGAATGTGTTGACATACAGGTGCTTGTCTCTCTTTCAGAAAAGAATTATCCTCTCGGAATCAAGGACATTGTGTATTCAGGAGACTGGCCTGTAGTGTGGACCAACAAGAACTACAGGATGATATATCTGAATATGGGCCACGGCGATGAAGAGTACATCGACGCGACCCAGAATCTTCTTTTTACAAATGCTTTCCGTTGGGTAGTCAGTCAGGATCCTGACGGAGATCCATTCAACAGGTAAGGCTATGCCAGTTTCAGTGTGAGACTGATGAAGTCTTCCACACTCAGGCGTTCCGGACGAAGGTCAAACACCGGATCAGCAACGAATTCTGCAAGCTGCTCCTCGCTCCATCCGCAGCGGTCCGCCTTCGCGCGGACAAGCGGCTTGAGCGAATTGCGCAGCGTCTTGCGGCGCTGGTTGAAGCCGGTCTTGACTACAGTCTTGAAAAGAGCCTCGTCGCAGCCTAACTCAGTCCTTTGATTACGTACAAGCCTGATTACCGCTGATTTCACTTTTGGCGGCGGATTGAATGCACCTTCTCCAACTGTGAAAAGGTATTCAATGTCATACCAGGCCTGCAACAGTACTGAAAGGATTCCATAGGTCTTTGTGCCTGGCTTCTCTGCGATGCGCTCTGCAACCTCCTTCTGGATCATACACACCACCTGGGGCACCTGTTCCTTGTAGTCAAGTACCTTGAAGAAGATCTGTGATGAGATGTTGTAAGGGAAGTTTCCGATCACGCAGAACTGTCCTGGGAAGAATGTCTCCAGTTTCAGCTTGAGGAAGTCGGCTTCGATGAGTTTTCCGTTTACCTGGGGGAAGTGTACGAGCAGGTAATCTACTGATTCTGTGTCGATTTCAACCATTCTGAGGTCTACCTCCGGTCTTTGAAGAACATACTGTGTAAGTACTCCCATTCCGGGGCCTACTTCAAGTGCCGGCATAGGATTGGCTGCGTCGTTTGCGGTCTCCAGTCCCGGACAAGGTACGATGAGTGCGTCGGCAATTCGTTGTGCGATCGACAGGTCTGTCAAAAAGTGCTGGCCAAGGGCCTTCTTTGCTCTAACTTCCATATATTTTTGTGTAAATCTTTACAAAGATATATAATTTTTAAAAGATATCTCGACTTCGCTCGATATGACATAGGTTGGCTCGATGTGACAATACTATCGTGTTCCCAACCATATGAACGCCATTCCCAGCAGGATGAGCGCCAGGTCGAAGACCTTCGTCTTTATATTCCTTTCCTTGAATATTATCACTCCGCAGATGAACGATATTATCACTGAACTGCGGCGTACGAGCGAGACGACGGATATCATTGAGTCAGGGTCGCTCAATGAGGTGAAATATGCGAAATCGCCGAGGCAGATGAATATGGATATGAGCGGAATGGCCCAGCTCCAACGGAAAGGTGTGGTCTTGTGGCGCGAAGGGTACCAGATAAGTCCGCATATTACCGACATTATGATCATCTGGTAGAAATTGAACCAGCTCTGGACGAACATCGGGCTGAGCGACTTCATTATGAACTTGTCATAGAGGCCGCTGACCGCTCCAAGGATGGTGGCGAGGCCGACACACCATATCCACTTGTTGCTCTTGAAGTTTATGTCTTCCTTTTTTCCTGCCCGACTCATCAGGAATATGGACAGGATGGCAAGCAGGACGCCTGTCCACTGGTAAAGATTAAGCCTTTCTCCAAACAGCAGCATTGCTCCCACAAGCACAATCACAGGTCTTGTGGCGTTGATAGGGCCTACGATTGTAAGGGGGAGGTGCTTCAGACCGAAATAGCCGCATATCCACGACGACAGCACGATGAAAGCCTTCAGGATCACCATAAGATGAGCGCGAAGTTCATTGGAGGCACCGGATGCGGTGTCCGCGAATGTTCCCGAGAACCAGCCGAAGCAGCCGACATAATCAAGCAGGAAAGGGGAGAATATGATGGTCGAAAATATGGTGTTCAGCAGCAGGACCGGAAGTACTGCATTGCCTTTGAGCGACGCCTTCTTCGAAGCGTCGTAAAAGCCGAGCATAGTCGCCGAAACAAATGCAAGAATAAGCCACATAAGTACAAAATAAGGGTGCAAATATAGGATAATTATCCAATCTCACATTAATCCGAATAATTTGTTTATTTTTGTAGGATTTTAGTCATCTGGAGATGACTGATGGACGAAATTGGCATTTTGCCACCCCCGGCTAGGGGAGGGGCCCACGAAGTGGGAGGGGGCCAATGGAGTCCGCAGTCATTCCGGATGACAGGACAAGAAAATATAAATTATCAGATATATGTACAGAACACACACTTGCGGAGAACTCCGCATCGAAAACGCAGGCCAGACAGTGACCCTGGCCGGATGGGTGCAGAAGTCAAGAAAACTTGGCGGAATGACATTCGTAGACCTCAGAGACCGCTATGGCATAACTCAGCTTGTAGTGGACGCACACGCATCACAGGAACTTCAGGACACAGCTTCAAGCCTCGGTCGTGAGTGGGTACTTCAGGTGACAGGAGAAGTTGTGGAGCGCCAGAGCAAGAACCCTAAGATGCCTACAGGTGACATCGAGATCACCCTCAGCGAGATCAAGGTGCTCAACAAGGCCAACACACCTCCGTTCACAATCGAGGAGGAGAGCGACGGCGGAGAGGAGCTCAGAGCAAAGTACCGCTACCTCGACCTTCGTAGAGGACCTCTTCAGAGAGCCCTCAAGATCCGTCACCAGATCGCTCACGAAGTACGCAACTACCTCGATGCTCAGAACTTCCTTGAGATCGAGACTCCATACCTGATCAAGTCGACTCCAGAGGGAGCACGTGACTTCGTGGTTCCATCACGTATGAACCCAGGTCAGTTCTATGCTCTCCCACAGTCTCCACAGACCTTCAAGCAGCTTCTTATGGTTGCCGGTTACGACCGCTACTTCCAGATCGTGCGCTGCTTCCGTGACGAGGACCTCCGTGCTGACCGTCAGCCTGAGTTCACTCAGATCGACTGCGAGATGTCATTCGTAGAGCAGGAGGATGTGCTCAACACATTCGAAGGAATGATGAGAACCCTCTTCAAGAACGTCCTCAATGTCGAGATCGCTGAACGTATCCCACGTATGAGCTGGTATGACGCAATGGACTTCTACGGATCTGACAAACCGGACATCCGTTTCGATATGAAGATCCACGAGATTACAGACCTCGTGAAGGGCTATGGCTTCTCAGTGTTTGACGGTGTTGACTACATCGGTGCAATCAACGTGGAGGGTACCGCAAACTACACCCGCAAGCAGATCGACGAGATCACAGAGTGGGTGAAGAGACCTCAGGTAGGTGCAAAGGGACTCGTTTACATCAAGATCAACGAGGACGGCAGCATCAAGTCTTCAATCGACAAGTTCTACACTCCTGAGCAGCTTCAGGCAGTTGCAGACCGCCTCGGTGCAAAGAAGGGCGATATGATGTTCGTCCTCTGCGGCGCAAAGAGAAAGACTCAGAATATGCTCGGAGTACTCCGTATCGAGATGGGTAACCGCCTCGGCCTCCGCGATTCGTTCAACTTCGCACCTCTTTGGGTGGTTGACTTCCCTCTCGTGGAGTGGGATGACGAGACACAGCGCTTCTACGCTATGCACCATCCGTTCACAGCTCCTAAGCCGGAGCACCTTGAACTCTTCTACAGCGACAAGAAGGAAGACCTTGAGAAGGTCTGCGCAAATGCATATGACTTCGTCCTCAACGGTACAGAGCTCGGTGGCGGATCTATCCGTATCCACGAGGCTGCAATGCAGGAGCGTATGTTCGAGGTACTCGGCATCTCTAAGGAGGACGCAGAGTACAAGTTCGGCTTCATCATCAACGCCTTCAAGTTCGGTGCACCTCCTCACGGCGGTCTCGCATTCGGCTTCGACCGCGTATGTTCGCTCTTCGGAGGTCAGGAGACTATCCGTGACTACATCGCATTCCCTAAGAACAACCAGGGCCGCGATGTGATGATCGACTCACCTTCATACATTGACCAGGAGCAGATGGACGAACTCTTCCTCGAATCAAAGGCAGAACGCAAGGAATAATTCAATATGAAAAAGCTGCTTACCTTATGTTTGGCGATGCTGCTGGCTTCAGCTGCATTCGCACAGGATGAATTGCCTACAGTAAACTGGCCATATATTTATCCTGACTTCGTTGAAGGTGAGATCACCCAGATCGGAGGAAAGTCCGGCAAGGCGGTCTATAATATCCATCTTGGACAGGGTGCACTGCATTTTGTCAAGGACGGACTTATCAGCGAGGTTTCCACAACCGGAATTATCTATGTCACTATCGGTGAGGATGTGTTCCGCAATGTGGGAGGTAAGCTGCTTAAAGTTCTCGCTCAGACAGAGGGCGGCTTTGTGGTTGAGGAAAAACTCGCAGACTATTCGGCTGTGGTAAGAGATGACGGTGCTTACGGCGGATCGTTGTCGAATGCCGCAAAGGGATTCTCATATGACGAGAACTATGGAAACTACGGTTACCTTGTGACCAACAACTACGAAGACCTTCTGAGCATCAAGAACAAATCAGAGGAACTCCCTCTCAATGTGAACATCTATCTTGTTATAGACAACAACCTTGTCCAGGCAAACAAGAAGAGTGTGTCAGCCTTGGAGGGTGTAGACAAGAAGGCATTTTCTGAATTCCTGAAGGCCAATAGCATAAAGTGGAAGGACCCTCAGGCGCTTGTCAAGGTAATAGATTACATCACTGCAAAATAACTTCTTAACCACCAACAATGAAGACAGTAAAGAAAATATGCGGTTTTGGCTCAATGGTAGCCGCTGCCGCGGCCTGCACACCGGCAAAGGAACAGAAGCCGAACATTGTCTTCTTCTTCGCGGATGACATCGGAACAGAGTGCTTCGGTTGCTATGGCGGAGCAGAATATGAAACTCCCAACATCGATGCGCTTGCCCTGCAGGGCATTATGTATTCGAATATGAATGCAATGCCGCTCAGCAGCCCGAGCCGCGTCCAGGTGATGACCGGAATGTACAATGACCAGAATTATGTATGTTTCGGATATATGAACGACGACGAAAGAACCTTCGCTCACGTAGCGCAGGACGCAGGTTATTCGACCGCCATCGTCGGCAAATGGCAGATGGGCCGTTCGCGTGAAATGGTTCCGAAGCTCGGCTTTGACGAGTCTTTCCTCGCACAGGTAGAACTTTACAAGGAGTGCCGTGACGTCCACAAGACAGACCGTTTCGCCAACAGCTACTACGACAACAACGGCAAGACCTACGAGTACTGTCCGTACGGACCGGATGCAATGGAAGACTATGCGTTCGACTATATCGACCGTAAAGTTGCTGAAGGTGAGCCGTTTATGCTCTATTTTACAGAGCCTCTCGTGCACACTCCACACGTGACAACACCGGATTCGCACGACTGGGACTGGAACTACGAGAGCCGTTTCACCGCAGGTCAGGACACATCATATTTCCGTGATATGGTGAAATATATGGACAAGCAGGTCGGAAATATGGTAGCGCACCTCAAGGAAAAGGGCGTGTGGGACAACACCATATTCATCTTCTCTTCTGACAACGGATCTTCGACAAGAATCGTGTCTAAGCAGAAGGACGGCAGCAGGGTCAGGGGAGGAAAGGGATCTCCGACCTACAGGGGAACACACGTACCTCTTATCATAGCCTGGGGCGACAAGCTTGGTGGCAAGACCAGTGACAGGATAGCTGACCTTACCGATATATTCCCTACGATCGCTGACATCTGCGGCATCGACATTCCTCAGGAGTGGAATATAGACGGAGTGAGCCTCTATCCTGAAATCAAGGGCGAGGAACCTCTCGACAAGGACCTCTGTCTCGTGCATTTCAACCCTCTTTGGCCGACAACCCCTGCCCCATACGCATCACGTTATGCGATGAATGATGACTATGCATATTTCTGGGACGGAAGGATCTATGAGTATAAGAAGGACCCTGAGTTCAAGAATCCTGTAATGTACGCAGAGGCATCGGAAGAGCTCAAGGCTGCAGTAGCAGACCTTAAGGCAAGGGTGGATGAAGTCGAGTTCTATCCTGATATGCCAGGCAAGCCACGCAGAAGCGACTACGGTACATTCTACGACTTCGCACCTCCACAGAATCCATTCTAATGGCAGTTCTGAAGGACACTCTTACCCTTCAGGATGCCGTAAAGATTACGGGCCCGCAGGCTTTCAACATTATGATAAAGCCTGTGGGCTCGCTTTGCAACCTGAAGTGCCACTACTGCTACTACCTCGATAAGGCGGAAATATACGGTGGCAAGGAACCGCGTATGTCCGAGCAGATGCTCGAGCACTTCATAAAGGAATATATCGCCGCCAACGACGTACGTGACGTCTTCTTCAACTGGCACGGCGGCGAACCCCTGCTGGCGGGTCTTGATTTCTACAGGAAGGCTATGGCCTTCCAGAAGAAATATGCCGACGGCAAGCACATCCACAACACTCTCCAGACCAACGCTACGCTGATTACCCGTGAATGGGCGGAGTTCTTCCGTGCGAACAACTTCCTGATCGGCGTCTCCCTTGATGGTCCTCAGAATGTTCACGACCGTTATCGAGGCGGAAAGGGCGGCGCCTCAGTCTTCGACCGGGTGATAAAGGGAATAATGGAGCTGTATCGCGCCGGAGTCCAGTACAACGTTATGGCGACAGTCAACAGACAGAGCGAAGGCAGGGGATTGGAGATATATCAGTTCCTGAAGTCGGCGGGAACCCGGTTCATACAGTTTATGCCGGTGCTGGAACACACGAAGGACGGGCTCATCGTAGACCCGCAGGTGCAGGGCGCGAGGATAGCACCGTGGTCAGTCAGTCCGGAGGGATATGGCAGATTCCTTTGTGATATATTCGATTACTGGGTGCGCAATGATGTGGGTAAAGTCTTTGTAAATCAATTTGATGCAGTCTTGGCCTGCTGGTGTGGCGCCCAGCCTGGAATCTGTGCTTTGGCACAGACCTGCGGCGGCAACTCGATCATCGAGCACAACGGTGACCTCTATCCCTGCGACCATTTTGTCTATGAAGGCTACAAGATCGGAAATGTTCTGGAGACAGATCTCCGTACATTGATGAACTCTACAAAACAAGTGCGTTTCGGTGTTGATAAACGAAACGCACTGCCTGATGAATGTTTGAAATGTCAATGGTTCTTTACCTGCCACGGTGAGTGTCCTAAACACCGCTTCAACACGACAGATAAAGGTGAAACCGGCCTTAACGCCCTCTGCGAAGGCTACAAGCTCTTCTTTTCTCACGTAGCCCCGTATATGGAAGAGATGAAATCCCTGCTCCAATCCGGAAGACCGGCATCTGAAATAATGAAAATGCTCTAAACTACATCTGTTTTACAAGCCAGTCCATTGCTGTGCCCTCTGAGTAGTCGTTCAGGAGCGGTACCCACGAGAAGTGGCTGATCATCACAGGGATACCGAACTTCTGCATATAGGCATCATCGTAGATCTGGATAAGGTCTGATGTCGCGCCGAGACGTTTGCGTGCATTGTAGTAGGCGTGTGAACTGATGACCTTGCAGGTTGTGTCAGAGTCTGCGTGAACGAAGTACATAGGAAGTTCGCAGAATGCCTTTGTGTCGATGTCTGCAAGCTCCATATCTGTGCCGTTCCACTTGTACACCTTGTCCTGGAATGCAGTCACGATGTCATCAGTGAACTGTCCGTCATACTCCTCCTGAGCCTTGTGGATAGGGACGATCGGGTCCATAGCACAGCAAGGAATTGCGGCTTTAAATCTGTCAGGGAACTGCATCATAAATCTCATTGTACATCCTCCGCCGCTTGATGCTCCTGCACAGAAGAGTCTTGAACCATCTACTTTACCCTCAGCAATGAGAGTGTCGATGAATGCCATCTGAAGGGCATTGTTGCGGTCAACAAGCTTGATCTTCTCAGGGTCGAGTGATGCGCTGTAAGAATAGTTAGGGTTTGCAATCGCAAACATAAGGGTAGCGCAAGGAACTCCTGCCTCAGGAAGAGAAGTCACGCAACGGTTTGCAGTCACTGCTGTCATAAGGTCACGGTTGTACTCACCTCCTCCGATCTGCCATACAAGAAGTGGAGCGTTTTCGATCACATTGCCTTTGGCATCCTTCGGAAGATGAAGGATGTATTCTCTGGTCAGACCTGCATATGTGAACGAACCCTTGATGCAGTCGTCGAGGACTGCTATGCGTCTGTCGTTCACTTTATCAAGGGTTACGTTGAGATTGGTGTCAGCTGAGCAAACGAGCTTCCAAGGCTCGCTGCGCCAGAACTGTCCTCTGAGACCGCTGATGTTGAATGGTTTGGCTTCGATGCGGAGGACATTCTTCTTCTTCTTGGTTATTACGATTCCGTCATCTTCGTGAGCCTTGAGACCTTCTCCGGTAGCAGGATCCACAAATCCGTCAGGGGCATTGTTTACAAGGTCAAAATCTGAAGCAGTGAGACCTTTCAGAGCCTTTGGATTGCTTACTGTGATCTCGATTGCATTTACCATAAGGCTTCCGATGTCGCCAACCTTGGTGTGTGCAACAATGTTTTCTACTGCGGCAGGTTCTTTTGGACCCCCGCAGGCAGCTGCTGCAAAAGCCGCAGAGCAGAATAGTAAAGTTCTTAGTTTCATAGTTTCTTATTTATATGATTCTATACGTTCTATTATCTCCATACACATTCGGCCGTTGTGGTAAGGACATTTCCAGAATCCGGCCTTGTCGTCGTCCAGATTTACAGAGCCGTCGGCGCGCAGGCTCCAGAACCATTCTCCCTTCTCACGGTCTATGATATGATTCTTGATGAATTCCCAGCACATAAGAGCATTTTCAAGTCCTTCCTGTGAGCCGAAATGATCCCAAAGATTGAAGTAACCTACCACAGTCTCGGCCTGAACCCACCAGTGACGGTCACTGTCCACCTCTTCGCCGACCTTTTCATATGTCATTCCTCCTTCAGGTGTAAAGCCCTCGCCGGCAGCAGCCGCAATGCGAGGCACCAGTTTCTCTATCCTTTCGAGGACTTCTGCGTCGCCCAGCACTAGAGCGGCTTCGTGGATGAGCCACGAAGCTTCGATGTCGTGGCCATATGAGAATATGTCATAGTTGCACTCCCAGTCGTCATTGAAGAAGAGTTTGAGATGGCCGTCGCCAGCCAGGATGTGCTGCTCGAATATTTCTATCAGTCCGCGCAGACGCTCTTCAAGAAGATGATTCTTCCAGACGCGGAAGAGGCAAGTGTAGGCTTCAAGGATATGGAGATGGGTGTTCATCGTCTTGCTTTCGTTGGCATCCTTGTCGCTGAGTCTCATATCTTCGATCTGGTTCCATTCGCGTGTGAATGCTTCGAAATAGCCGTTCTTCTGAGTGTCAAAACTATGGTCTTCGATTGAGTTGAACAGTTTTATGGCATATTCCAATGCCTTTCCGTCGCCTGTGGCGCGGTTGAGTTCTGCAAGTCCGTAGATGGTGAATGCTATCGCATATATCTGTTTCTTCGAATCGAGCGGAGTTCCGTCCGGATTCAACGACCAGTAGGTTCCTCCATATTCCTTGTCAAAGAATCTGTCGATGAGCACGGCTTTGGCTTTCTCCGCCATTTCAAGGTACTCCTTTTTACCAAGAATCCTGTAGGCTGAAGCAAATGTCCACAACATTCTGGCTGTCATAATGTTACCTGTTTCTGCTGTTGGATCCAGGTTGCCCTTGCCATCTATTCTGCCATAGAATCCTCCGTCCGGATTGCAGATGTTTTCCATCCAATACGGTAGTATGTTCTCTGTCAATTCACTTTTTACCTGTCTGGCGAGTGCCTGAGCTGCCAATAATTCTGCGGAAGTCTTGTTTGTCATTGTCTTGTAGTTTTGTCTGCCACAAATATAATCAAAAAGACTTTTTTATGGCAAATAGAACCGGGGAGTGAAAGAAAATAGATAATATATGTTAAAAAAGTATCATTTTAGCGAATAATTGCATATCTTGCAGAAAAAGAGTATGAACAAGGTTTTTACAGAGATCACGCCCCTGTCAGACAAGGACTGTTTCCATATCGTAGAGAGATACAAGACGGAGTTTACCTACCCTCTGCACCAGCATAAGGAATTCGAACTGAACTTCATCGAGAAGGGCGGCGGTATGCGTAGGGTAGTCGGCGATAGTGTGGAGGAAATCTCTGATTATGAATTGGTTCTGATAGGTGGTGAAAACCTTGAGCACGTCTGGGAACAGGGATCCTGCAAGTCGGAGGCCATCCGTGAGATCACCATCCAGTTCTCCGGGGACTTGTTCGGCGAAGAACTTATCGGAAGGAATCAGTTCTCTTCCATAAGGCGTATGCTCAAGAGGGCGGAGCACGGACTCTCTTTTCCGCTTCACTCGATTATGAAGATATATTCGGTGCTGGACAATATAGCCAGAGAGAACGAGAGATTCATACAGTTCCTCCAGTTCCTGTACATATTGTATGAACTGTCCGTCTCTGATGAGTCCAGAGTCCTTGCGTCCGGATCCTTTGCGCACACCGAGAAAAGTACGGAAAGCCGTCGCGTCCAGAAGGTAAAGCAATATATAAATGATAACTATGCCAAACCGTTGTCTCTCACCGATATGGCTGCTCTTGTGGGTATGAGCCCTGTGGCTTTCAGCCGTTTTTTTCGTCAAAGGACCGGAAGGACCTTGTCGGATTATATTGTTGACATACGCCTGGGTTATGCGGCAAGAGCCCTGGTGGATTCCACCAAGAACATATCTGAAATCTGCTACGAATGCGGCTTCAACAACCTTTCCAATTTCAACAGGACCTTCAAGGCAAAGCGAGGCCTTACGCCTCGTGATTTCCGTGCTATGTACAAGAAGAATAAGGTTATTGTTTAGAAAGTATCAGAATTTGATAAATATATATTTGTTTGACCTCGGCGTTTTCCATAAATTTGCGTTAATATATTTTTAGCGCTAAATCTAATGATGAAAACTAGGATTCTTTCTGTCCTGACAGTCGTTGCAGCAGGTCTGCTGTGTGCCTGTCAGGCTCAAAAACCGTCTTTCGTTGAGGTTAAAGACGGAAAGTTCGTCTGTGAAGATTATCCTTCACATTATGTCGGTACAAATTTCTGGTATGGTGCCATTCTCGGCAGCGAAGGCGTCGGCGGTGACCGCGCACGCCTTGAGGCGGAACTTGACACTCTCAAGGCCTTGGGTATGACCAACCTCCGTGTCCTTGTCGGTGGCGATGGCCCTGACGGCATCCCTACCCGTGTCAGTCCTACTCTTCAGAAAGAACCGGGTGCCTACAACGACACTATCTTCTGGGGACTTGACTATCTTCTTGCAGAGATGGGTGAGCGCAATATGAAAGCCGTCCTCTACATCAACAATTCTTGGGAATGGTCAGGCGGATACGGAATGTATCTTGAGTGGGCCGGAGAGGGCAAGGCCCTGATTCCTGCCGAGGTCGGTTACTCCGCTTTTATGAATTCCGTATCTAAGTTTGTGACAAATGAAAAGGCAAAGGAACTGTTCTATGATCACGTAAAGCACGTGGTGAGCCGTACAAACACAGTCACAGGAAAGCCTTACAAGGACGATCCGGCCATCTTCTCGTGGCAGATAGGCAACGAACCACGCTGTTTCAGGGCTGATAAGGAAGGTCAGGACGCTTTTGTTGACTATATGTGGACAACAGCTGCGCTGATTAAATCGATAGACCCTAACCATATGGTCTCGTCGGGCAGCGAAGGCGAATGGGGCTGCGAGAACAGTATGGAACTGTATGAGAGGATTCATTCGTGTCCGGATATTGACTATATGAACATCCATATATGGCCATATAACTGGAGCTGGGTGCGTGAAAACACTCTCGCTACCAATCTTCCTGTGGCGATTAAGAACACTGATGATTACATCGATGCACATCTTGCGCTTGCAGCAAAATACGGCAAGCCTGTGGTTCTTGAGGAGTTCGGTTTCCCTCGTGACGGCTTCCAGTTCAAGCAGGGTACATCTACTGACTCTCGCGATGCCTACTACAAGCACGTGTTCGGACGTATAGTTGAATCAGCAAGAGAAGGTGGTCTTTTTGCCGGACTTAACTTCTGGGGCTGGGGCGGACTTGCAGGTCAGTCGGAGACCAACATCTACTGGCAGCCAGGCGATGATTATTGCGGTGATCCGGCACAGGAGCAGCAGGGTCTGAACTCTGTCTATGCAAGTGATGTGTCTACCACAGCCATCATAAAGGAATCTTCGGAGGCCATCGAAAGGGCTCTTCTTCCGAAAGCAAGATTCGTTCTTGAGGAAAATTCCGGAATCTTCACAGGCAAGGGCCCCCATACGGTTGAGGTGGAACTGACTTCTTCAGCAGCGAAAAAGGCAGAACTTCTCCTTGATATTTCTACAGACTTCGGCTGCCCTGTGACAACTGCTTCCAAGACTGTCAAGTTCCAGGAAGGCAAGGCTGTGACTTCATTCGGACTTAATCTCGAACCTGGTTTCTACGCTGCAGTACTCAGCCTTGTTAATGAGGATGGTTCAAAGGTGGAGATCGACCGTACAAATCTTGGTTTCAATCCTGAGCAGATAGTTTCAGATCAGGACAAGCAGCCTGACTTTGACACTTTCTGGGAGCAGACGCTTGCAGAGCTTGCAGCTGTTGCTCCTGACTATAAGTTTACTCTCCTTGAAGATCATTCCAATGATGTCCGCAAGTCCTATCGCGTTGATATGAAGTCATTTGGCGGAGAGCAGGTGAGTGGTCTCCTTCTTCTTCCAACAGCTGAAGGCAAGTATCCTGCAGTCATTTCATATATGGGTTACGGCAGTGACGTGTGGTATGCAGATCCTTCTTCCAATCCGGACAGGATAGAGTTTATGCTCTGCATCCGCAACCAGGCTTTCAACAGGGCTCCGGGCGAGAAGGATGACTGGTGCACACGTGGCCTTGGTGACAAGTACGCTTACTATTACAGAGGAGCATTTGCAGATGCAGTCCGTGCGATTGATTTTGTGTGCTCGCTTCCTCAGACAGACACTGAGAGGGTTGTCGCCTATGGCGAAAGCCAGGGCGGCGCATTGACCCTGGTGGCAGCTTCGCTTGACCACAGGCTCAAGGCCATCGCCCCTTCAGCTCCTTTCCTCAATGACTATAAGGACTACTTTGTCCTTGCAGACTGGCCGGGTAACTGGTACATCCAGGCTGCCAAAGAGAGGGGAATCTCTGATGAAGACCTTTACAGATGCCTCAGCTACTTTGATGTGAAGAACTTTACAGACAGGATCCAGTGCCCTGTGCTGATGGCGATCGGACTTCAGGACACTGTGTGCCCTCCACACACAAACTTTGCCGGCTACAATCAGATAAAGACTGAAAAGTCGTGGATATGCTATCCTGCAGCCGGACACAATGTATGGCAGCAGGAAGGATGGTCTGTTGCAAGGGAAGACTTCCTTAAGAAATACCTATAAAAACAACACTATGAAATACTTGCTATACCTCCTTTCTTCCCTGTTTGTGCTTGCAGGCTGCGGTCAGGACAACTCTCAGACGTCTCTTCAGATGGAACTGTCTGTAGACACGCCGCAGCTGGAATTCCCGGCAGAAGGTGGGGAACAGACATTTATGGTGACTTCTTCTGAGCAGTTCTATCTCGTTCCGGGAGATAAATGGCTTACCGTGAAGAAGGGAGCCAAGGTGGGTGGCTACCAGACGCCTGTCACCGTGACCGTGGAGAAAATGACTGTCGCAGAAGACCGTAAGACCAGGATATCTGTCGTGTCCGGGGAAGATAAGATCTATGTGGACGTGATCCAGACTTTTGATGACGGCGAAGATGTCGGCAACATAGACCAGCCAGCTCAGACAATGGGCATCGGATGGAATCTGGGAAATCATTTTGATGCATATAGCAACGGCGTGTCAGGCGAAACCGTATGGGGCAACCCAAAGGCGTCGCAGGCCACATTCAACAAGGTAAGGGCTGCCGGATTCAGCACCGTGCGCATACCTGTGACCTGGTTGGGACATATAGGCGAAGCTCCTGACTACAAGATTTCAGAAGCGTGGTTGAACAGGGTTGCAGAGGTTGTTGGATACGCTGAGAATGCAGGATTGTTCGTGATCCTGAATATGCACCACGACGGCGCAGACAGCAATCACTGGCTTGACATAAAGACAGCTGCTAAAGATCCTGAAGTGCACAAGCAGATAAAGGAGCAGATTGCAGCGATGTGGTCGCAGATTGCAGATAAGTTCCAGGACAAGGGCGACTTCCTTATATTCGAAGCCTTCAACGAGATCCACGACGGTGGCTGGGGCTGGGGAGACAACAGGAAGGACGGTGGCAAGCAGTACCAGTGCCTGAATGAATGGAATCAGACCTTTGTGGATGCGGTCAGAGGTGCAGCGGGAGAGAACAACCGCAACCGTATGCTTGGTATTCCTGCATATTGTACCAACGTAGACATCGCTGTAGAGAATTTTGTAATGCCTAAGGACGTGGTGAAGGGCCGTATGATGATGTCCGTACACTGCTATGACCCATATGATTACACTCTTCCTGCAAACAAATCAGAATGGGGACACACAGCTTCTGCGTCAAAGAAGGTCGGAGGAAATAATGAGGCTGACCTTGAAAAGGTGTTCATCAAGCTCTATGATAATTTCGTGTCAAAAGGCATTCCGGTGTATATGGGCGAATTCGGCTGTGTCAATCGTGCAACAGCGCGCGAGCAGGCCTTCCAGCAGTACTATCTCAGATACTATGCGAAACTCTCGAAGATGTATGGAGTTCCAAGCATACTCTGGGACAATGGCGCCAAGGGTCACGGAAATGAAAAGCACGCCTTCATAGATCACGGTACGGGACAGTTCTGTTCCAAGGAGGCAGAAGCGGCGATAAAGGCCCTTATAGACTCCTACAACAACGATCTTACACTTGAACAAGTATATAATAACGCACCAAAATAGAAATTTATGAACCTGAAACCAATTACCATTATTGCCGCTGTGGCGGCGCTTATCTCTTGCGGCAATTCTAAGGAAGCCGCTCAGACTCCTGCGGAAGCCCTTCTTGACAGACTCGAAGGACTGGTAGAAGACGGAAAGATTATGTATGGCCATCAGGATGACCTTATGTACGGTCACTCCTGGAAGCTTGCTGAAGATGCGACTGAATATGATCAGTCAGATGTCTATGCAACCAGCGGACAGTATCCGGCAGTTTACGGACTTGACCTCGGTGGCATCGAGATGGGATGGAAAGAGAATCTTGACAAGAACAACTTCGATCATATGCGGGCATCTGTCATCGCTCATCACAAGCGTGGCGGTATCGTGACATTCTCGTGGCATCCGCGCAACCCGTTGACAGGTGGTGATGCTTGGGACGTTACATCAGACCAGGTTGTGGCTTCGATTCTTCCGGGAGGAGAAAAGCACGACTATTTTATGACTTGGCTTTCAAACGCTTCTGATTTCCTGGGTTCCCTCAAGACAGACGACGGTAAGCTCATCCCTGTCATCTGGAGACCTTGGCACGAGCACACCGGAAGCTGGTTCTGGTGGGGACAGCGCCTCTGCACTACAGAGCAGTACAAGGCCCTCTGGCAGATGACATATGATTATATGGTCAAAGAACGTGGTCTGGACAATCTTGTCTGGGCTTATTCGCCTGGAGCAGGTGAGCTCTCAGCTGCAGAAGTGTTCGGTGAGAGATACCCTGGTGACGAAATCATTGACCTTGTTGGATTTGACTGCTACTGCAACACCGATTATGATCGTTATGCAGCAAGTATGAAGAATGCTCTTGACATCACAAAAGCCTTTGCTCAGGAGCACGGCAAGCTGATGGCTGTCACAGAAACAGGCCACGAAGGTCTGAAACACTCAAAGTGGTGGACAGAGGTTCTCTATCCTATCATAAAAGATTACCCTGTTTCATATGTTCTTACTTGGAGAAATGCGTGCGACGACAATATGCAGCATCATTTCTATGCTCCATTCCCAGGCCAGGAGTCTGCAGATGACTTCAAGGCTTTTGCTACTCTTGATAAGATAATGTTCCTTTAATAATATATACAATAAATATGACTTTTGAAGAAAGATACGAGTGGCTGAAGGCCAATCACGAAGCCCTCATTACAAAGAAAAACGAGCCTATAGAAGGCAACGGCGTGTACGAGCGCTATACAAACCCTATCCTTACAGGAGCACACGCACCTCTTTTCTGGCGCTACGACCTCAATAAGGAGACCAATCCTTATCTGATGGAGCGTTTTGAGGTGCACGCTGCATTCAATTCCGGTGCAATAAAGTGGAATGGAAAGTATGTCCTTGTGGTACGCGTGGAAGGTGCTGACCGCAAATCGTTCTTTGCAGTGGCGGAGAGCCCTAACGGTGTGGATAACTTCCGTTTCTGGGACCGTCCTATCACAATGCCTGAGTACGGAGAGCCTGCAACAAACGTGTACGATATGCGACTTACAGCTCACGAAGACGGATGGATATATGGAATCTTCTGTGTTGAGCGCAAGGACCCCGCTGCTGCTCCTGGTGACCTCTCGTCAGCAGTTGCAGCTGCAGGTGTGGCACGTACGAAGGACCTTGTCAACTGGGAGCGTCTTCCTGATATGGAATCGTCTTCACAACAGCGCAATGTGGTACTCCATCCTGAATTCGTCGATGGAAAATATGCCCTTTACACCCGTCCTCAGGATGGTTTCATTGACGCCGGAAACGGTGGCGGCATAGGCTGGGCCCTTGTGGACAGTATGGAGAAGGTGGTCATCACTGAAGAGAAGATCATCAATCACCGTTTCTATCACACCATCAAGGAGTGCAAGAACGGAGAAGGTCCGCACCCGATCAAGACTGACCGAGGCTGGCTCCACCTGGCTCACGGAGTACGCGGCTGCGCTTCAGGCCTCCGTTATGTATTATATATGTATATGACATCCCTCGAAGATCCTTCGAAGGTGATTGCCGAGCCTGCGGGATATTTTATGGTTCCTGAAGGTTGGGAATATATCGGTGACGTGATGAACGTCCTTTTCACAAACGGCTGGATTGCGGATGAGGACGGAAAGGTGTTCATCTACTATGCGTCAAGCGACACCCGTATGCACGTGGCGACTTCGACTGTGGACCGCCTTGTGGACTACTGTATGAACACAGAGCCTGATGCATTCACTACCGGCGAGACTGTAAAACGTCTGAACCGTCTTATTGACAAGAACCTGAAATAAATACCACCTCTGAGCTCTCAGAGAGCATTAAAACCAATAACCAATGAAATTATCAGAAAAAATAGGATATGGCTTCGGTGATATGTCGTCATCGATGTTCTGGAAGCTGTTCTCATACTTCCTTCCTTTCTTTTACTCGAATGTATTCGGCCTTAGCCTTGCGGACGCCGGAGTGCTTATGCTCGTGACACGAATCTGGGATGCAGTATCTGACCCTATGATGGGTATAATCGCTGACCGTACAAAGACCCGCTGGGGTAAGTACCGTCCGTATCTCCTTTTCTTCGCCATTCCGTTTGCAGTGTGCGGCATCCTGCTGTTCACTACGCCTGAAAACGGAAAGGTAGTGTGGGCATATGTGACATATCTTATGATGATGACCGTATATACCGGTATCAATGTGCCTTATGGTTCTCTTCTGAACGTGATGACTGCAGACTCTGATGAAAAGTCTGTCCTCTCGTCATACAGAATGTTCTTTGCCTATGGCGGAAGCTTCATCGCTCTTTTCGCTTGGGAGCCGCTCTGCAATATGTTTGACAAGACAAGAGTAGCTGTCGAGGGTGCAAGCGGTCTTGCAGCTATTTCTACAAGCCCTGCAGCTTGGCAGAATGCGATGATAGTGATAGCATCGTGCTGTTTCATATTCTTCATTCTTTCGTTCCTTCTCACCAAGGAGCACGTCAGAAGTGAGTCTACAGTGTCTGTGGGCAAGGACCTGGGTCTTCTTGTCCGCAACAAACCTTGGTGGCTTCTTATCGGAGCAGCCCTTGCGTCCAACCTCTTCAACACAGTCCGTGGAACAACGACTGCATATTTCTTCGCAGACTACATCCAGCAGCTCGTTTCTCTTGACGGCAAGTGGGCGTTCCTCGTTTCTGCTGGAATCTTCCTTTCAATCGGAGAGATTGCAAATATGGTCGGCGTTGTTCTCGCTGTACCTATGTCAAAACACCTTGGAAAGAAGAGCACCTATATCATATCAATGGCAGCCTTGATCGGCTTGAGCATCGCTTTCTTCTTCCTCCCAGCAACTGCAGGCGGTTATTGGGCAATGCTTGCTTTCCAGATCATCATCTCTACATTCACAGGAGTGATCTCACCTCTTGTGTGGAGTATGTATGCTGACGTGGCTGACTATTCTGAGCTCAAGGACGGAACAGCTTCTACAGGTCTCATATTCTCTTCTGCATCAATGGCCCAGAAGTTCGGTGGCGCCTTCGGTGGCGCAGCCGTGATGTGGATGCTCGCAGCCTTCGGCTACGACACCACAGCTGGCGCTGTCCAGACCGAGACAGCCATCACAGGTCTCCGCATCCTGATGAGCTGGGTACCTGCAGCAGTTGCAGCCCTTGCAATCCTTGTAACCTGGTTCTATCCTCTTACTAAGAAGAAGATGGAAGGCGTACAGGTGGAACTCGCAGCAAAACGTGGCGCGAAAGTGTCTGAGTAATAATCATTTATGCTGAATCACCTGCGCCAGATGGAGCAGGTGATTCAGTGTAATACATTGATAATTAAAAGATTATGATTATGAGACGAATAGCGATATCTTTTCTCATTCTGTTTTCAGTGCTCTCTTGCGCCCGTACGGCTCCTAAGGTAGAGCGTCTGCATATCGAGGGAACCTCTCTTGTCAATGAATCTGGAGAGGTTGTAGAACTCAAGGGAATGAGTTTCGGATGGAACGTGCTTTGGCCACGCTTCTACAATGCAGGAGCTGTCGGACATATAGTTAACGATTGGGGTGCAGAAGTTGTACGTGCGGCCATCGGCGTAGAGATCGACGATAACGAATGTCAGGTGAAGAATTATCTTCATAACCCTGAGTTCGGCAAGCAGTGCGCCTGCACTATAGTGGACGCTGCTATTGAAAACGGAGTGTATGTGCTTGTAGACTGGCACGCACACGGACTTCACACAGAAGCGGCCGTTGAATTCTTTACATATATGGCTACGAAGTACAAGGGCGTTCCTAATGTGATATATGAAATCTGGAACGAACCTTCCTACAAGGACCACGTCAATCAGATAGATTACACCTGGTCCGAGATCAAGGAATATTCAGAGACGGTGATAGCGGCCATACGTGCCATAGAGAAGGATGCAGTCATTATAGTCGGCACTCCTCGCTGGTCACAGAACGTAGATGATGCGGCAGATGATCCGATCCTTGGCTATGACAACCTTATGTACACCCTTCATTTCTATGCAGGCACCCATAAGGAGTGGCTTCGCAAGAAGGGAGATTATGCGATCTCGAAGGGACTTGCTCTGTTTGTCACCGAGTGCGGTGGTATGAATGCAGACGGTCAGGGACCGATTGACACCGAATCCACAGATGAATGGATTGAATGGATGGAGGAGAACGACATAAGTTATATATTCTGGTCTATATCAGACAAGAAGGAGACTTGCTCTATGCTCTATCCGTCTGCGGCATCGGAAGGACCTTGGCGCGCCGAGGACCTCAGCCCTTGGGGAACATTCGTCAAGGAAAAACTCTGATATATATAATATATATACCTATATAATATAGTGCATCTTATGAAAAGAATCATAGCTTCTTTTGTTTTTATCGCTGCTGCCGTTGCTGCCGCAGCTCAGATCCGTGTCTCTGCACCGGACATCGAAATGATTCTCAAGGCAGAGCCCGGAAGTGAACTACAGATCCTTTATTTCGGAAACAGACTTTCTGACCTGGATCTGGCAAATCTTGAGGCAGCCGGTGTTCCGGGACACAGTGCTTATCCGGCTTACGGATTTGGCTGTGCTTCTGAGGCTTCTTTAGGTGTTACCCATTCAGACGGAAATCTTTCCACAGTTCTGAGAGTGGAAGGAGTTACTACAGAAGACGAACCGTCAGCAAAGGTGACAAGAATAAGATTGAAGGACACTGTCTATCCGCTTTATGTGACAGTGTGCTACAGGGCCTATCAGGATGTGAATATGATAGAGACCTGGACAGAGATAGAGAACCTGGAGAAGAAGCCGGTGACCCTGACACGTTTTGATTCGGGTTATCTTCCTATTCGTGTAGGCGATGTGTGGCTGAGCCATATCCACGGAACCTGGGCGGCAGAGGGACTTCTGGTCCAGGAACCGCTCGACAGGGGAATGCGTGTGATCAAGAACAAGGACGGTTCGCGCAACTCTCACACTGACCACGCGGAGGTGATGTTCTCTCTTGATGGAAAGCCTCAGGAAAATGCAGGCCGCGTTGTCGGAGCAGCTCTCTGTTACAGCGGCAATTATGAACTCCGTATTGACACCAAGGACACGGACTATCACGAGTTCTATGCCGGCATCAATCCTGATAATTCTGCATATAAGCTTGAATCCAAGGAAATATTCAAGACTCCGGAGCTCGCTGTCACTTTCTCTGATGAGGGTCTCAGCGGAGCCAGCCGCAATTTCCACAGATGGGGAAGGAAATATAAGCTCGCCCACGGCGATAAGGAACGCAAGATCCTCCTCAACAGTTGGGAGGGAGTCTATTTTGACATCAATGAGCCGGGAATGGACCAGATGATGGGAGACATTGCTTCTATGGGCGGAGAACTTTTTGTTATGGATGACGGCTGGTTTGGTGTCAAGTATCCTCGTCTGACAGACAACTGTGCACTCGGAGACTGGCAGGTAGACCGCAACAAGTTGCCTAACGGTATAGGATGGCTTGTTCAGCAGGCACATAAGCACGGAATCAAATTCGGTATCTGGATTGAACCGGAAATGACCAACACCACAAGTGAACTCTATGAAAAGCATCCGGACTGGGTCATCAAGGCTCCGGAAAGAGAGGTAGTGAAGGGACGTGGCGGCACTCAGCTCGTTCTTGACCTGGCTAATCCTAAGGTGCAGGACTTCATTTTCGATATAGTGGATGACCTCCTGACTGAGAATCCAGAGATCGATTATATCAAATGGGATGCGAATATGCCTATATCCAACCACGGATCGCAGTACCTTCCTAAGGACAAGCAGAGCCATATGTATATAGAATATCACCGCGGCTTCGCCAAGGTATGTGACCGCATCCGCGCAAAATATCCGGATATCACAATCCAGGCCTGTGCGTCAGGTGGAGGACGTGCAAACTGGGGCGTCCTGCCTTGGTTCGACGAATTCTGGGTAAGTGACAACACGGATGCCCTCCAGCGTGTATATATGCAATGGGGAACATCGTACTTCTTCCCGGCGATAGCTATGGCTTCGCATATCAGTGCTACTCCTAACCATACTGTCTTCCGTACTACGTCGTTGAAATATCGTATTGACGTAGCGATGAGCGGCCGTCTTGGAATGGAGATCCAGCCAAAGAATATGACGGAGGAAGAAAAGGCTCTCTGCCGCAATGCCATTACCGAATATAAGAAGATACGTCCGGTAGTCCAGTTCGGTGATCTGTATCGTCTTGTCTCTCCATATGACGGACGTAATATGGCTTCACTTATGTATGTTTCTCCGGAAAAGTCAGAGGCAGTGTTCTATTGGTGGAAACTGGAGACTTTCTATGATGACCATCTTCCACGTGTGAAAATGGCCGGCCTTGATCCTGAAAAGAGATATACTGTATATGAATTGAACAGGATCGACAATGTCGAACTTCCATATGAAGGAAAATCCTATAGCGGACGTTTCCTTATGGAGAACGGCCTTGAGATTCCGCTCAAGCATAAGGTCGATTACCATAAGCAGGATGACTGGTCGTCAAGAGTCCTTTACCTTAAGGCCGAGTAGACACCCTCGCAATATCATTGAAATCCGCCCGAACGGCGGATTTTTTTTGTCGTCATATACGAGGTTTTGCCGTCGGTCGAAAACGTGTATATATTTTTATGAACACCCCTTGTAAGTGTCCGAAATTACGCGACTTAGCAGTAGTAATTGTTGGTCGAAAATATTTGAAAAAAGTGTAAATATTGTTTGCAATTCAATATTTTTTTGTATCTTTGCAACCCAATAATTGAGGACGACTCCGCCCAACCAGCTGATACTCAATTAATTAGGGATATTGTGAAATATTTTCATTAAAAGTAATAGAACAATGTTACAACCAAAGAAAACAAAATTCAGAAGGCAGCAGAAAGGCCGCATGAAAGGTCTCTCACAGAGGGGAAACCAGCTTGCGTTCGGCTCATTCGGCATCAAGACTTTGGAGAGCTGCTGGCTTACAGGACGCCAGATCGAGGCAGCACGTCAGGCTGTTTCACGTTATATGAAGCGTGAAGGAAAGATCTGGATCAGAGTATTCCCTGACAAGCCATACACAAAGAAGCCAGCCGAGGTGCGAATGGGTAAAGGTAAGGGTAATCCGGAGGGATTCGTATGCCCTGTAACCCCAGGCCGTATTCTTATTGAGGCAGAAGGCGTATCTCTCGAGATCGCAAGAGAGGCACTCCGTCTTGGAGCCCAGAAACTTCCTGTGACTACGAAGTTCGTGGTACGTAGAGACTATGTAGAATAATTTAATGGAGAAAAGAAATGAAAGCATCTGAAGTACGCGAAATGTCAATCGCAGATTTGCGCGAGCGTATCGAGCTTGAGAAAGCAAACCTCGATACAATGAAGGTAAACCACACTATCTCTCCATTAGAGGATACATCAAAGATTGCAAAGGCAAGAAAGGACATCGCTCGTATGATGACTATCCTTGCTGAGAAAGAGTCACAGAACTAAAAATTGAATTCCCATGGAAAGAAATCTTCGTAAGGAAAGAATAGGTGTTGTGGTCAGCAACAAGATGGACAAGTCTATCGTGGTTGCAGTAGAAAGAAAAGAGAAACACCCAATGTACGGCAAGTTCGTAAAGAAGACCAC
>JAFZED010000010.1 GCA_017560825.1 Bacteroidales bacterium
ATTTTTGAGGCATAGACCTCGTTCTACGTTAGATGTGCGGCTGGCTGAGAAGTCATGACCGCTTTTGACCTTTAAAGATAGTATGTGGGCTTGATTTTTATTCTAACGGGCGTAAAAACGAAAGTTTTTATGTAAGTTTGTTCTTGTAAAACGAATCTTACTATGAAAAGACCCTTCCATCTGCTGCTGGCAGCTGTCGCCTTTCTGGCGGCATCCTGTCAGAATTCATTGCCTCCTGACGTTTACGATCCCCAGCCCGAGCCGGATCCTGGTTTTGTCGAGGCAGTTCCTGATACAGTTACCTTCACCAATGCGGATTTCATATATTATGGTGACATCGCCGGGGAGTCATCTTCTGACGACTGGGTGGTGAAACTGTACACCGATATGGAGATCGATGAGCTTGGCAATCCTGTAGGACCGGGTGCTGTCACTCAGCTTCAGCTCAATGCCAAGTGGAATGAAAGTCAGACAGCCGATCCGAAGAATCTCAAGGGAGTCTACAGGGAAATGATGAATTCAGGCAACTTCGCACCCGGCACATTTGTAAGCGGTTATATGGTGACGTTGGACCTTCCGGGCCAGACAATCCAGATGGCAGACGGAACTTTCTTTGCGTCTTTGGAAGAAGGCTCTAAAGAAATGGACTACGACCTCATAGATGAAGGTGCAGTGAGCGTTCAGCCCAATGATGACGGTACCTATAATATAGAAGGTGTACTTGTGGGCAAGAAATATACGAAAAGGTATTTCAAGTGGACCGGCGACATCCAGCCGCGTGATGCAGTGCCTGAAGAGACGCCTAACAGTACCCTTGAAGAAGACCTGACAGGGCTGTCGTTCGTTCAGGGACAGCTGCAGGACAAGGGAGACTACTTCTACCGTATGGATGAGACCTACCGCTGTCTGCTTATCTATCTGGCCGATGAAACTGTGGATATGACCTCAAGCAGGCCTGCGGGAGATGGCGCTGTCCTCAGACTTGAAGTCCTGGTGCCTTGGGAAACTGACATAACAAAAGACGGAATCCCGTCTGGAACCTATCCTATGACAGTAAGAAATCCAGACACCTCGATAGACAAGGACAACATTGTGCCGGGTGTGGCCGTTCCTGGCCTTCCGAATGTTTTCGCTGCCTGGAAGGTTTCCGGAGCCTGGTATTATGAACTTGAGGCAGGGGAATGGACTCAGACATATGCCCGTATAGACAAGGGCGAAATCACTGTCGAGAACCACGGTGACGGAAGCTGCACAATCTCATACGACCTTTTGGACTGCCAGACTGTACCGAGGAAAATACAGGGAACTACGACCTTGGCGGAATTGTCAATACCGGGCAGGCCGAATCAGGACAAGACCCAGCCGGACATCAATTCGTATATCCTTGACAAGAGCGAAACCCCGTTCGCAAGCGTGCACATCAGCAATCTTGGAGAGTATATATGTATAGCGGCGAGCCCTGTCGAGGGCGTGGCTTCCTTTGATGCCATATTCGATCAGGACGAATATTTCTATGTCGCTATCTCTCCACTGCTCAACGGAAAGGAGTTCGACCTTATGACTGAGCAGGACCTCTACACCGTAATGAGCACCCTGAATGGCGCCTACCTTGAAAGCGTGGCTCCGACTATGAAGGAAGAGATCACAGCAGGAAAGTGCCTGTTTGAATATAAGGACGGCAAGGCGCAGGTCCGTATAGACCTTACCTTGACAGACGGAAGCCAGCTGGCAGCGAGGATGGAGGCGCAGGAGCAGGGAATAGTCGTGAACGAGAATATATTTGCCCTTGCCGGTGACGAGAAGCCGCTCCGCACAGCCTTCTATCTCAAGGAGGACGGCCTGACAACCCTGTACCTGACTCCGGCGGGCATAGAATATTTCGAAGATATATCCATAACCACTTATTACGCCTATGTCATATTGGATGACACTCAGTGCAACGGCAGGACCTTGGATGTTTCGGACATCGTCGCGGTCGGATATGGCGACAATTTCAATGAAATATACGTGGATTCGCGTGAAGTGGAGGCCGAGGGTACATTGAAGGTCGCAGCTGATCCGGCGGACATCTCTCATTATCAGCTTTCCGCAGATATAACCATAGGGGGAACGACCCTCAAGCTCCGCTACGACGGCAACGCGATTGACGCCGGCGAAAAGGAGGTCGTCAAGAATGAAGTGATATATTCAGGAAAACCATATGGAATAACTTCAGTGGCACTGAACCAGGCATCGGAAAGCACCTGTACAGTGATGATATATACGGAAAGAGAGGATTTTCTCAAGATTCATCTTCCTTCTGATTTCATTGATGGCAATGCCCACGGCTTCTCCCAGAGCTCAGACCTGTATATCGAATATGACGGAAAGGTCTACAGCAAGGCGAAAGGCTACAGCGGTACGGTCACTGTGGGCCGTGACGGCGACACCCTCAGAATCGACGCGACTAATTATGACAACCTGAAAATAACTTATGAAGGACCTTATGAAACAGACATTTAAATATTTGATCACAGCGCTTTCTGCCTTGATTGTGCTTCTGGCTTGTGAAAAGCCGGAGGATTCCCAGACACAGGACCCGCCACAGCAGGAGGAACAGAAGATAGGTACATATAAATATGATGGAAAGGAGTATCCCGTGTACTCGATGTCTGTGTCAGCTGATGAAAGCCAGATCTTTGTCAGGATCTCACCGTTCAAGGAAGGTGAAAAGCAGACTACCTATGCTGTCCTAGGTGTAAACACGTCTCTTCAGGGAACTGTGATCGATGTTGAAAATGCCTGGCACAACGATGATTACTACTTTGTTTATGAAGATCCTGTAATGTACTATTCTCAGTACAGGCAGCTTCAGTCAGGTACTATGATGATAAGGAAAGTAGGCGAAAGTGTGGAGGTCAAGGCAGACCTCATCCTTCCTGACGGGAAAAATTTTACCTTCGATTACAAAGAATAATTGTTCAGGCAATTAAAATAATGTATATTTGTTACACTTCTTTTCCAGAAAATTCATTTTTTAATCTATACAGATATGAAAATCAAGCATTTTTTGTGCGGTATGCTTGCTATGGCAGCAATCGCAGCGTGTGAGCAGCCTCAGGAAGAGGTGACTCCAGCATTGGATTTGAACAAGACAGCGGCAGCAGTCGCAGCTGACGGCGGTGCAGTCGAGTTCGAGGTGACAGCAAATGTAGACTGGACAGCGGACGCTGACCAGGACTGGGTGTCAGTAGATCCTCAGACCGGCAACGGCAATGCAAAGGTAAAGGCTACAGTGGCAGCCAACGAGACAGCTGACGCAAGAACAGCAAAGGTTACAGTGAAGGCTGACAAGCTCACCAAGACTTTGACCATCACTCAGGAAGGCAAGAAGTCAGAGGATCCTGGCGAGGACCCGGGTGAGGATCCTAAGCCAGAGCCAACAGTAGCCTGGGGTATGATGGGCTGCTTCGTGGACAACCTCTGGGGCTCAGACGTTCCTATGACTCAGGAAGGCGAGTGGATCGTAGCTAAGGGTGCACAGTTCACAGAGCTCACATTCAAGATCCGCGGCAACGGTTCTTGGGATGACGCTACGAACATCGGTGTTGCTCCTGGAGCAGAGAGAGGCGTAGTAAACGGCAAGGTATCAGTCGTTACAGCAGAGTACTCAAAGGCTAACCTCGGCGGTGATGCAGCTGACATCAAGCTCAACGGCGAGCCAGGTACCTATGACGTATACTTCAGCTTCGAGAACCTCGAGGTTTACGTTATGGAAGAGGGCTACAAGCCAGGTGAGAAGGAGCCTCAGAA
>JAFZED010000082.1 GCA_017560825.1 Bacteroidales bacterium
CCGGCCTTACCGGCTGTGTTCCAGAGATTTCTGCGTAAAAGATTTTGTTCCATATTCTTACGGTTATCTTATGCAAAGATAGAAAAAAATTCCTATCTTTGCGCTCTTGCCTGTTTATTAGGCTTTTGTATTGCTTAGAAACTTATATAAAGGTAGAAATTATGATTAACATTACATTTCCTGACGGTAGCGTGAGACAGTACGAGAGCGGAGTCTCAGCGTTTGACATTGCACAGAGCATCAGCCCAAGATTGGCAGCGGACATTCTTGCCGCTACAGTTGTTCCTGCATCAGACACGACAGGAAAAGGAACAGTATATGACGTTACACGTCCGATCAATGAAGATGCAGCCATCAGACTCCATAAGTGGGATGACGCTGAGGCAAAGCGTGTCTTCTGGCATTCATCATCACACCTTATGGCTGCTGCCATCGAGGCACTTTACCCAGGTGTGAAGTTCGGTATCGGACCAGCGATCGAGACAGGATTCTATTATGACATCGACTTCGGTGACAAGAACCTCGTGGAGGCAGACCTCAAGGCTATCGAGAACAAGATGCTTGAGCTTGCACGCCAGAAGCAGGAGTTTGTAAGAACTGAAGTATCAAAGGAAGAGGCCCTCAAGAACTTTACAGAGAAGGGCGACGAGTACAAGTGCGAGCTCATCAGAGACCTCGAGGACGGTACCATTACATTCTACACAAATGGCGAGTTCACTGACCTTTGCCGCGGTGCACACCTCAAGGACACATCTGTGATCAAGGCTGTGAAGCTTACAGCAATCGCAGGTGCTTACTGGAGAGGCGACGAGAAGCGCCCTATGCTTACACGTGTTTACGGTGTGACTTTCCCTAAGAAGAGTATGCTCGACGAGTATCTCGCAATGCTTGAGGAGGCCAAGAAGCGTGACCACAGAAAGATCGGTAAGGAGATGGAGCTCTTTATGTTCTCTCAGAGAGTGGGTCAGGGTCTTCCTATGTGGCTCCCTAAGGGTGCAGAGCTCCGTGAGAGACTGGAGCAGTTCCTCAAGAAGCTTCAGAAGTCATATGGCTATCTTCCTGTAATCACTCCGCACATCGGAAACAAGGATCTTTACGTGACTTCAGGTCACTACGCAAAATACGGAAAGGACTCGTTCCAGCCTATCCACACACCACAGGAAGGCGAAGAGTACCTCCTCAAGCCAATGAACTGCCCTCACCACTGTGAGATCTTCAGAGCTAAGCCAAGATCGTACAAGGATCTTCCGCTCAGACTTGCAGAGTTCGGTACAGTGTACCGCTACGAGCAGAGCGGTGAGCTCCACGGACTCACACGTGTACGTAGCTTCACTCAGGACGACGCGCACCTTTTCTGCCGTCCTGACCAGATCAAGGAGGAGTTCTGCAAGGTGATCGACATCATCCTCTATGTGTTCAAGACTCTCAACTTCAAGGAGTACATCGCACAGGTGTCTCTCCGCGATCCTGAGAACAAGGAGAAGTACATCGGATCTGACGAGAACTGGGCAAAGGCTGAGTCAGCTATCATCGAGGCTGCACAGGAGAAGGGACTCAACACAGTGGTTGAGACTGGTGAGGCAGCATTCTACGGCCCTAAGCTCGACTTTATGGTTAAGGACGCTATCGGAAGAAAGTGGCAGCTCGGTACTATCCAGGTGGACTACAACCTTCCTGAGCGTTTCGAACTTGAGTACATCGGAAGCGACAACCAGAAGCATCGTCCTGTTATGATCCACCGCGCGCCGTTCGGATCTATGGAGAGATTCGTTGCCGTTCTTCTCGAGCACACAGGCGGAAAGCTCCCTCTTTGGTTGACTCCAGATCAGGTTAACATCGTGCCAGTCAGCGAAAAATACGAGGAATATGCAAAAAAAGTTTGTGATTTGCTGAATAATTCCGATATTCGCGCCGCCGTTGATGATAGGAACGAAACACTCGGCAAGCGAATCCGTGAGAGTGAGCTCAAGAGGATTCCTTTCCTTGTGATTGTAGGTGAGAAGGAAATGACCGAAGGCACAGTTGCTGTCAGAAGACAGGGCGGAGTAGACTTAGGATCTATGCCGACTGAGGATTTCGTCGCATTGGTTGCCAATGAGGTAAAGACCCAGTTGTCATAACATATTTATATTAACTAACTTAACTTATAGGAGGTAAACTTATCGCAGCACCATTTAAACCAGGTCCGCGCCCAATGGGGCCAAGACCTAACAATCGTCCGGGCCAGAGGCCTATGCAGAACAAGAAGGACGAGGACGGATTGAGAATCAATGAAGAGATCACAGCATCGCAGGTACGTCTCGTTGGAGAGAACGTTCCTGAGCAGGGTGTCTACTCGCTTAGAGAGGCTCTGAAGATGGCTGAGGAACAGGAGCTCGATCTGGTGGAGATAAGTGCGAAAGCAGATCCTCCTGTATGTAAGATCATCGACTATCAGAAGTTCGTCTACCAGCAGAAGAAGAAAGCTAAGGAGATGAAGGCTAATGCAGCCAAGATAGTGATCAAGGAGATCAGATTCGGACCTAACACTGACGAGCACGATTTCCAGTTCAAGCTCAAGCACGCACAGGAGTTCCTCCAGGAGGGCTCGAAGGTGAAGGCTTCAGTTTTCTTCAAGGGACGTTCGATCATCTACGCTGATCAGGGAGAGAAGCTTCTTCTCCGCTTTGCAGTAGAGCTCGAGGAGTACGGAAGAGCAGAGCAGATGCCTAAGCTTGAGGGTAAGAGAATGATTATGATGATCGCGCCGGTTAAGAAGAAGTAAACAATGAAATTTGTAAACCGTGAGGTTTCGAATGAATATATTAATTAACTAAATCAAATTTAACTATGCCAAAGATGAAGACCAACTCCGGTTCAAAAAAGCGTTTTGCGCTTACCGGAACGGGAAAAGTTAAGAGAAAACACGCTTTCAAGAGCCACATTC
>JAFZED010000011.1 GCA_017560825.1 Bacteroidales bacterium
CTTTTCAAGGACTGCCCCTGCGTTTTTCGCTCCTAGTCCTTATAAAGCAGCCTTCCCCGTTTAAGCACAAAGCAGCCAGCGCGAACCCTTCAGGTTTCGTTCGCGCTGGCTGCTTTGAATCGCCGGCCCCGCTTTCGGCCGGCGATGGTGCGCCATAGAACTAGACAGTGGTCGGCCGGCGTATTCGCCGACCACGGCCTTTGCTATTTTGCTTAAACTTTTCCGCGCCAATAACAGCAATCCTCCATCATCAGCACCGCGGTCGGCCAAAAGCAGGGCCGACCACTCAAGACAAGCCGCGCGAGCTCGGCCCAAAGGGCTCGCACGACTTGCCTTGTGCCGACCTCCACTCCATCCTCCATAATCCTGGTGATGTCCGTCACATAGTCATTTGCCTCCAGCGCCTCCATAATGCCCTGCAACGCCTCCACATTGCTGTTCAGCCTGCCGCAAAGCGCCTCCAGCTTCTCAATCCTCTCCTCGTGCTCCCGCAGCTCCTCCCATATCTTCGAATCATCAAACAAGCTGCAACTGCACACCGCAAGCAGCACTGATATGTATGTAAGAATCTTTTTCATAGGTTGTATTTGCTTTTCTACTGCTATTTGCTCTTGCCATACGGAACACTTTCCGCCTCGCTTAGATAGGTGTGATGAGATTGGGCTGTACTTTCTTTATATCCGTTAGCTGGGATGAGAGATTCGCCTATGATATTGAAATCCAACGCTTCCTCTAGTTTTGCAATTGTCTCAAGTGTAAGGTTGTTTTTACCTTTAAGGAGCATAGAGATGTGTTGCTGAGTGCATCCAAGTCTTTCGGCCAGAACAACTTGAGTCATACCTATTTGTGACATCCTATCCCTTACTTTAAGAGATATCATAGCGGAATACCTGAGCCATTTGGCATTCTTACGTCGATACTCAGCCTCTTCACGCCAGTTATCAGTTGCATCGGACTGATTCTTTATCAAAAATTCTATTGCTTTCATATTAATCTTGATTTAAAAAATCTATAAAACCCTCTAAGTCTGTAACCCCATTGTCAATTAGGTCTGCAATATCAAGAATTTACAAAAATATATACAATTTTAATATTGTACAAGTTTTATGTGATATGTTTATGGCCTTGAACTTATATTAATTTTATGAAATGATATACCTATGTCAATAGTATTGTACGAGCTTGACAAAATTATCGTGGATTCTTTGCTCAGCTCGTTAGGAAATCGGGCAAAATGGCCCTAAATGGTCAGAGCTTGACAATGATTTGGGCTTTTCTTTGCTCAGCTCGTTTGTCAGCAATGCCTTTGCGGGCTAACCACATAGCCATTTGCCTTGTACCCTTATTTAAGCCTTATATCATATGCAAACATTGAAATGTTCTTCGCTGTAGTGGCGGTGGCGGATTCGTAGTAAATGTATTCCTGTTTTGCCACTGTGGTAGTCTTTCCCTTGGCAGTTCCTACAATCGATTTTGATGATTTGAATCCGATCGTGTGATTTGCCGGAACGACCGTTTCCGGGATGTCGAACTTGATGTGAGTTCCTAGAATTATATTGCTTACCGTAGTTGAGCCTATCTCTTTCCAATTTGGTGGTGTCGGGTTGGAAAGGTCTACAAGATAGGCGGTTATAGTGCTGCTGCCGCTAGCTTCTTTGCCTATCATACACCAGGCCCCGTTGACTGTTTTGCCTTCGAGTGAGTTGATTACTTCGGCATCGCTGAAGTAGAAATACTGAGTTCCAAGGAAACTTTGGTTTATCAGGTCTTTGTGATCCTGCAGGAACAGGTACTGTCCATCATCAGTCTCTTCCTCATCATTGCTGTTCTCCTCGTCATCAGGCTGAGGAATCGAAGTGTACCAGAGCGGAATGTCCTTTAGTTCGCTCCAGATGAATTGAGCGATGTTATAGCCTCCGATGTGAGTGTGATGTATGTGGTCTGAGAGGTAGGAATCACCCATATTGTTGTTGGTCCTGCCCCAACCAAGACCGGAACCCTCATCGAGTCCTATATAGTACACGCCGCATTTCATACATACCTCCTTAATGGCGTTGTTGCGCGGAACATACTTATAGTTTTCATCAGCTGGATTTGCTTTGTAACCTCCCATTGGTGAGGACATTACAACAATCTGTGCACTGGTGTTCTGCAGCAGATAATTTATGCATTTTGTAAGCGCGCCACAGAAAGTTGAGTCGCAATTGTCCCAAGGGTTTCCTAACTCTGCCGAACCGTCATTCGCTCCTACCTCCAAAGTTATCAGATCCGCATTCTGCTTTCCATCTGATGTTTTCATTACAGCATCCTTGATCTTTGTATTTGCTACAATACCTCCTCCCGGTATACCTTTGTTAGTGGGAACAAGACCGCTCAATTCAGCAAGATAGTCAACATAGTGTCCTTGAGAAGTGCTTGTAAGAGATGTACCATAGGCATACCACACCTTTCCCTTCCAATGGCTTCCGGAAATCTGCTCCGGAGAGATGGACGGGATCTTGAACAAAGTGCCGTTATTGAAGTAGAACAGGTAATAGCTGTCATCTTTTTTGATGTCTACAATGAACGTCTCTTCATCTTCTTCCGCCTCACCGAGCGTCCTCCAGGTGTTGCCTCCGTCATAGGACACATACCAGCATCCTTCTTCAACTCTAAGTTCTGGTGTGATGTACTTCTCCTCTCCATTTTCACCCTCTGAAGTCGCTGCAATCATCGATCCGTCTTCGTCTGTCAGCCACTCGTCTCCTACAGTCCAATAGTACTCTCCGTCGCTGGCCTTCCTGACCCCGACCTTCGGAGCATCTTCGCCGTTGCTTCCGTGATAGATGGTCATCGGAAGCCCTTTTGAGAAATATATAGTATATCCGACCTCCTTGCCATTCTCCATCAACGGCGTGATGCCGGTGATATAGTCGTTTTCCTGCAGTGCAACCAAAAGCGCCTGCATTGCAGAAATGTTGGTGTTCAGCCTATTGCAAAGAGTCTCCAGTTTCTGGATCCTCTCCTCGTGATCACGAAGCTGGTTCAAGATGTCTGTATGGTCGTATTTTTGGCAGGATGCCAGTGCCAATAAAATGGCAAAAGCCATATAGGTCAGTTTCTTCATAGAAATTCTCTAGTTAAAACTTGTAAATTTACGAAAATATTCAAACGAGCGCAACACAACAAAGCACGAACTTTTTTCCCTGTCAGGCGAACCCGTTTTTCCTATGTTTTTAGAATTAAATTGCATATATTTGTGAATCAACCTCATAACTAACAACACAACTATGAATAAAGATTTGTCAAGGCGTTCGTTCCTCAAGGTGGGAACAACTGCTGCGCTAGGTCTGGCAGTGGCTCCAGGCATTATGATGGGCCAGTCAAAGAAGAAAAAGAAGGGTGCACCTGCGCCACTGGACAGGAAACTCAAGATTCTTGGCGTCGGTGTCGGAGGACGTGGCGCTTCAGTTCTTAAAGAACTTGAGACTGAGGAGATTATCGGTCTTTGCGATGTGGACTGGAAGTATGCTGCGCACATCTTCGAGCGTTATCCTTCAGCGAAGAGGTACAACGATTACAGAGTAATGTTTGCAGAGCTTCTTGATCAGGCAGATGCCGTGGTGGTAGCGACAGCTGACCACACCCACGCAATCATTGCCGCTGAAGCCATTGCAGCCGGAAAGCACGTCTATGTCGAGAAACCGCTGACTCACACAGTTTATGAGTCCCGTCTTCTCACCAAGCTTGCAGCCAAACACAAGGTCGCGACTCAGATGGGTAACCAGGGAGCTTCCGGAGAGGGTGTAAGACTTGCCTGCGAATGGATCTGGAACGGTGAGATCGGTGAAGTAAGACGCGTTGAAGCATTTACCGACCGTCCTATCTGGCCACAGGGACTTGAGCGTCCGGCAGAGGCACAGCCTGTTCCATCTACTCTCAACTGGGAGGCATTCATAGGCCCGGCACCTATGAGACCTTACAATGAGATCTACACACCTTGGAACTTCAGAGGCTGGTGGGATTTCGGAACAGGTGCTCTTGGAGATATGGCCTGTCACATCCTCCACTGCGTACATAAAGGACTGAATCTTGGTTATCCTACAAAGGTCCAGGGTACATCGACCCTCCTTTTGAGCGAATCCTGCCCGAATGCACAGAAGATCAAGTTCGTCTTCCCTGCACGTGACAATATGCCTAAAGTCGCTATGCCTGAAGTGGAAGTCCACTGGTACGACGGCGGTCTCAAGCCTCTCCGTCCTGAAGGAATTCCTGATGGCGTTGACTTGAATATCGACGGTGGTGGAGTGATCTTCTACGGTACAAAGGACACAATGGTTGTAGGATGCTACGGCAACAGACCTTACCTCCTTTCAGGACGAGTTCCTCAGGCTCCAAAGGTTCTCAGAAGAGTAGACCTTGGACACGTTCAGGACTGGGTCCGCGCTTGTAAGGAAGATCCTTCAGTACGAGTTCCTTCAGCATCAGACTTCAGCGAGGCAGGTCCTTTCAACGAAATGGTTGTGATGGGTGTACTTGCAGTCCGCCTCCAGGATCTGAATATGGAACTTGACTGGGACGGCGAGAATATGGAATTCACCAACATTCCTGAAGATGCTACCATCAGAAGCGTCATTCACGACGGTTTCACCATCAAGGACGGTCATCCGACATTCAACAAGACTTACACACAGCCGGTTAATGCCCGCGCCTTTGCAAAGGAACTTATCAAACACACTTATCAGAACGGCTACAAGCTTCCTGATATGCCCATAGAATAACTAATAACTTATTGATATGAAGAAGATTATATTTTGCGCTGCTGCCCTTATGCTTATGGCAGCTTGCGGCAACAAGAAACAGGAACTCGTGATCGGAGACCCTGTGTATGTAGGTGAGCAGACAATTGTCGAGGTCAACGAACCTTCAACACCGAATTGTCCTGCCTACGTGGTAGTTAACAATCCGGAGGTTGACCTTTCTGCCTTCCCGATCGACGAAGAAGGCTACCACATCCTTTTCAACGGCAACGAGAAGATGCAGGGCTGGAGAGGCTATGGAAAAGAAGGCATCCCGTCAAGATGGGTAGTTGAAGACGGCGCCATCAAGTTCCTCGGAACAGGTCTTGGTGAAGGACAGTTGGCCGAAGGCGGTGACCTCATCTTCGCACATCAGTTCCAGAACTTCATCCTCGAGCTCGAGTGGAAAGTCTCAAAGGGCGGTAACTCAGGTATCTTCTACCTCGCTAAAGAGATCGCGACAAAGGCAGAAGACGGCACTCTCAGATACGAGCCTATCTACCTCTCGTCTCCTGAGTATCAGGTACTTGACAATGCAAACCATCCAGACGCATTCCTCGGAATCGACGGTAACAGACAGTCTGCTTCCCTTTACGATATGATTCCTGCAAAGCCTCAGAACCAGAAGCCGTTCGGCGAGTGGAACAAGGCAAGGATTATGGTCTACAAAGGCACCGTCGTACACGCACAGAACGATGCAAACGTCCTCGAGTACCATCTTTGGACACCGAAGTGGACAGATATGCTCCAGGCAAGCAAATTCAGCGCAGAGGCCTGGCCAATCGGCTTCGAACTCCTGAACAACTGCGGCGGCGACGAGCACAAGGGATATATCGGCATCCAGGATCACGGCGATGACGTATGGTACCGCAACATCCGCATCAAGCTGATGGACTAAAAATAAGATTTATGAATATATAAAAGTGGTGCGCCTGAAGCCTCAGACGCACCACTTTTAAAATGCCCGCAGGGCCCAAAGGCCCCTACGGCCGCGGTTCGTAGCGGCGCCAGAACTGCAGCATTTCAACATATACCAGCGGCGCCTGCACGGTCTCTCCATATATTGTCGTCACTTCAGTCAGATGGCGCGAGTCCTGCACCTCGAAATTGTGTGGCGATGATGCGTCAGTGTGGAACAGCCTGAGTTCACAGACCTGACCGGCGTTCTTCAGCATCTTGTACATCAGCTCTGCGTTCCTTCTGTATGGTACGACGTTGTCCTCATAGGCGGTAAAGATCTTTACAGGAGCCTTGGACTTGAATCTCAGGGTAGAGTACAATGCGTCTTCAGCCTCATCGTACTTTGTCGAGGCACTGATGTGGCCGACACCGAACAGGACGTCCTTGTCCGGCAGATTCTCGATTCCTCTCCAGAACGGTGAGTATTTGATCATCTGGTCGAAGTTGTCATAGAGGTACTGGAACTCCTCATCAGACATTTTACTCTTGGAAGTCCAGGTCGGAGGTGTGCCCTTGAACCCCATCTTTTCTGCGCAGAACTTCTTCTTGCCAGCATCGATTGTATTCCATACCCATAAAGTGTTGGCACAAGGGGCCAGTGGACAGGCGGCAAGGATAGGAATATGCGACTGAAGCAGCTCAAAGCACATTCCTCCACCCATTGAGCGGCCGCCGAGGAAGACGCCGTCCTGACATATATTATAGGTGTTGATCACCCAGTTATATGCCTTTTCATAGGCCTGGCGGGCCTGAGGTATATAGAAATGCTCGTTCGTGTTGTCAAACGGATTACCCTCGATGTCCATCACGGCATAGCCTTCCTTCAGCCAGTACTCAGGTTTCACGCCATCTGCAGTAAACCTTGAAACCGTAGCAGGGTAGTTGACTCCCGCACCGTGGCAATATATGATGAGTCTGGTTGGCTTTCCGATGTTGGAGTATGTCTCAGGAAGTACCAGGAGGCCGTAATCCTTCATAACCTCACTCTCGTCCTGCAACTCCCAACTGTCTTCGTGTGAGGCACTTGCGTCAGCGACATTTACCGGAATCACCAGACGCTGATAACCCTCATCGGCTGACCTTGTCACATAGATTTCATCAGGATCCACATTCTCCAGCGTCACACGTGGCAGAGCAAAATCCGGTATCGATGAATTCTTCCTGAACATAAGTCTTACATACCTGCAATCAGCGTCCAGTGTAATGGTGGTCTTGCTTCCTTTCTTCAAAGATTTCCAAGGCATATGGTTCATATATCCGAAATCCTTGTTGTATTGACACACGTCTACCTCGCAGTCCTGTGCCGGAGTGATTGCTATCTTGCCACTTGTCACCCTAAGGAACCTTGGTGTCCTGTAGTAAGCCAGCTTCCAGTCCTGCACTCCAAAACCTCCCTCTGGATTGATCGGGCCGATCTCGATGTACGGACTCATCTTGCAGTTGACCTCGTAAGGATCACCCAGAGGAATCGCAACCGTACTGTCGTCCGACAATGTGATATATACATAATAGTCATCCTTCGATATATCCTTTATCAGCTCGACCTTTTCCTCTTCTTCCTCATCATCCTCCGGCGCCACGATCATCTGCCACGTGTTGCCACCGTCATATGATATATACCAGACGCCTTCGGCGATTCGGAACGACGGAGTGATATACTTTCCGTTCGGATCATCCGGCACCGATGCCGGAATCTTCTCACCCTCCTCATCAGTGAGCCACTCGTCATCTGAAGTCCAGTAATATTCCCCGTCCGAAGCCTTCCTGATGCCGATTTTCGGAGCCGCCGCATCCGCCCCATTGCTTCCGTGATAGATGTTGACAGTCCCTCCCTTGGCAAACGTGATGGAATAACCAACCTCCACGCCTCCCTCAGTGAGCTTCGTCACATCCGTGACATAATCATTCCCCTCCAGCGCCGCCATAACAGCCTGCACCGCCTCCACATTGCTGTTCAGCTTGTTGCAAACCGCCTCCAGCTTCAGAATCCTCTCCTCGTGCTCCCGCAACTGCTCCAGAATCTCAGAGTGATCGAACTGATGGCATCCTGCCAGCGCCAAAGTGGCAGTAAGAATTATGTATATCAGTTTTTTCATATCCGTTGTGTCTTATTCAAACAAACAAATGTCGGAATAATCTGAATGATATGCAACAGCAGGTCGGGTCGACCCATTTCTTGTCGCAACTCACCCCCGTCGCGACTCAACCCTGCAGCGACGCAACCCTGCAGCGACGCAAGTATTTGGTGTGATTTCCTTGCGTCGCTGCAGCAAAAGTAGCCAGCAGCCCTATTTCTCGTCAGTGACGCAAGCTTTTGGCGTGATTTCCTTGCGTCGCTGCAGCAAAAGCAGCCTGCAGCCCTATTTCTCGTCAGTGACGCAAGCTTTTGGCGTGATTTCCTTGCGTCAGGACAATATACCTCCAGCCGCAAACTTTCCAGTCCTTACAGAGGTCCCTTTTCAAGGACTGGCCCTGCATTTCCCATCCCCAGTCCTCACAGAGCCCCCTTTTCAAGGACTGGCCCTGCATTTTCCGCCTCCAGTCCTTACATAAGCCCCTTTTCAAGGACTGGCCCTGCATTTCCCGTCCCCAGTCCTCAC
>JAFZED010000002.1 GCA_017560825.1 Bacteroidales bacterium
AGTCACATACCCCATTTCAATCAATGGCCTTACAACTAAATTCATATATCGACTTCTATTGGTTTGCCCCATAAGATCCAGTAATTCTCGCATTGTTTTAGGTTCAATGACTTCCTCCAATGTTTTAGCAACCAAAGTTAATGTTGCACGAGTATTCCAACTTGAGACAGACTTGAGACAGACTTGGGACAGACTTGGGACAGAATCATCCTCAGAACCCTGATTATCAGCTCAATAGACTTGGGACAGAACTTGTGACAAGTTCTCACATACTTGGGACAGATCAGTTGTCATAACGGCTGTCCGAGGATGCGAAGATTGTAAAAACCCATGATGGCAATAAATGTCTATCAAAAAGTAAGTTCTATCTTCATCCGTTTCAATGACAGCACGTGGAGAACCATTTTTCTTAAGTTCTTCTTGAATAGTAGGAATACCTGTCGCTCTACCCTCAGAAAGGTCAAGTTCCTTTAAAAAATCTCCAAGGCGCACATTGCGGTATCTACGTGAGCGAAGTGACTCCGCAGCCTTTATTGAATCCATCGTTATTGACCTATCTGGGCCTGAGTAACTCAAGATCGAAATTCTATTGGGTTCTACTGTAATTTCTACTGGCTGCCAATCGGTATAATCCCTATGATACAGCGCATTAACAACCGCCTCTTCCAATGCCTGGTAAGGATAATTAAAGTACTTTATTGACTCCTCCTTATCCTTTGGCTTTATGATTCTCTCCTTGATAACATTAGTGCGAAGATAATTCAATGCGGATTTTATCATATGTGGCACTGGCCCTTTAATAGTAGGAGCCTCAATCATGTTATTTGGATTTCCTACACGTCCTTCAGGGAAAATGACAATATCAACTTGAGTTTTAGGAAAGAATTTGTCCGGCTCTTTAAAGAACATCATAGCAGCAACATTCTTTATCAGTCGTCTCTCTGTTGGTCCGGTCATCAGGTTCATTTTCTCAAGAGTATCTTGCAATGTTCCTGGGCTAAAATCTTTGTAATGAATTGATTTTCATATCTTTGTGAAGATTTTCACTGATATGGTCCAATTTCACTGATGCTTATTACATTTTTAATATAAGATCCCCTCACTTGGATATTTTACGACAGCAAGTTCAGCAGAGTAACGATATCGGGCTAAAACTTAAGAATTCCAGGACTTTTAGCCCATTATCGAAACAATAACACCGATTCCCCCAAGATTTTTTCAGGCATTTTCCCCGATTCCCCCAAGATTTAAAGAAAAATCCCCAGCCAAAGCCAGGGATGTCGAAGTATGATATGTAGGTTAGTCGATTGTCTTGTCGATCGAGAAGCGGGTGATCTTGCGGGATGTGTTCTTCTGGAATTCCACATCTCTGAGCTTCACTCTCTTGACGGCCTTGTAAGGCGGCATCTTTTCATTGAGGAGCTTGACCTGGTCTTCGAAATACTTCTGGAGGTCAGTAATGCCTTTGTCTGCAAGGAGATCCGCATCAGGGAAGATTTCCGCTACGATAGTGATCTTGTCTTTCTGCACACGGCTCTCGCCTGCATATACAACCACTTCTGAAACTCCCTCGACCTTCTGCAGGTCTGCCTCGATTTCTTCCGGATAGACATTTTTTCCGTTCGAGAGGATGATCAGGTTTTTCTTTCTTCCTGTGATATAGATCCATCCTTCCTCGTCAAGTCTTCCGTAGTCGCCTGTGTGGAAGAAGCCGTCCTTGTCGAAGACCTCTGCTGTTGCTTCAGGATTGTTGTAGTAGCCCAACATCACGTTAGGGCCCTTTACGCAGATCTCTCCCTCACCGTTCTCGTCCGGATTGTCGATCTTCACTCGGCAGGCAAGAATCGGTGTTCCGACGCTGCCGGGCTTGCGATATTTATTTCTGTTTGCAGAGATGAGAGGTGCGCACTCGGTGATTCCGTAGCCGTTGAGGATTGTGATTCCGAGAGAGTCGAATGTATTGATGATCTCCTCGTCGAGTTTGGCGCCGCCGCAGATTACAAGCTCGAGTTTGCCTCCGAAGGCCTGGAGAACGCTTCCGAAGAGTTTCTTTCTAAGGTCGACTCCCACCTTTCTGAGGCCGTCGCTGACCTTCATCATCACCTTCAGGAGTCCGGCCTTGCCGGTCTTGCGTGCAGTCGCCCAGATCTTTCTGTTCATAACCTCAAGGAAGGCAGGAACAAGAATGAGATGGGTTGGCTGCTGCTCTCTGATTTCATCACTTACGTGCTTGAGACCGCTTGAGATGTAGACCTCGCAGCCCTGCGCAAGGTGACCTACATAGTTTACAGTCGAACCGAAAGTATGATGAGGTGGAAGCACGTGGAGGGTCTTTCTTGTAATGTCGAAATTGTACATTCCCAGAGTCATATCAAGACATATGTTGGCCTGAGAAAGCATCACACCCTTGCCTTTACCCGTTGTTCCAGAGGTAAATACGATCGACGCAAGCTTTGTGGTGTCGATCTTATATTCATAATACGAATTGTCGCCACCGCGGTAAAGCTCAGCGCCCTTTTCCTGAAGGGCAGCGACAGAAGTCAGCGCCTTTCCGCCAAGTTCGGCCTCCTCTATTGCACTCTCGGGGGCGATTGAAACAAGGAGTTCGACAGACTTTAGGCCTCCACTGCGAAGGATCTCCTGAATCTTCGACTCTGCTGTCTTTCCATAGATTACAGCCTTGCAGGCAGTTGTCGAGATGATACCGTCAATGTCCTCAACCGGAAGTTCCTTGTCCACGGGCACTGTGACAGAACCGATGGCCATCACGCCGAAAAAGGCGCAGCACCAGCCGTAGGAGTTCTCACCAACAATTGCAATCTTCTCCTCTCTGAGTCCGTTTGCCACAAGGGCTGTTCCAAGATGCCTTACATCATCGCGCCATTGCGAAAAGGAAACCTTCTTCACATCCTTGTCAGATGGCTTATCCTTATAGGAAATCGCAATACTGTCAGGAAAATTCTGCGCAGCCTCCTCTACCAGCGAACGCATATCGTCGATAAAGGTGGTTTTATAAATAGGATAATTCTTGTTCATTTGGGGTTATTTGTGTTAAAAATCTTTCAAAGGTAGCATTTTTCTCTAAATCTTCAGCCGCACCCCCACCCTTGACAGAAGCCCGGCGAGGCCGACGCAGAGGAAGGAGAAGAGGGCGCATTTCAGCAGGCCGAGGATGCCGGCAAGGCCATCGAAGGTGTACAGGCCGGCAAAGCCGAAGAGGCTGTAAAGGATATACGGCATTATATAGACCGTAAGGGTCGCCGTGCCCGCAGGGCGGATGAGGCGGAACCAGGAGGTCCTTCCATATGCCTCCATCACGCGCAGCAGGGCATACACTGCAACAGACAGAGCACTCACGTAGAGGCAGAATGGCAGGGTGCCTATAAGCTTGGAGGTGATCCACCAGTGGTGGGACACGGCGGCGGCAGCGGCGAGGAGGGCCGAAGCGGCGAAGGCGCAGCCGAGGCGGAGGCGGGCCGGACGAGCCGCGAGCCTGCGCTCAGCCAGCGACAGGAGCATACCGCCGGTGGCCATTATGGCAGAAGAAGCATTCCCAAGGCGCAGGACACCGGCCATATCACCTATGAATGAAGGGCCGTCAATGATCCGGCCGCCACCTCTCTTGACCGTCAGAAGCATATTCAAGGCAATGAGGCCAAGCCATATAAGGAATATACGGACAGGCTTCTCGCGAACCAGCATATATGCCACTGCGCAGAAGCAATATGTCCATCCTATGATACCGAGTATACCCCACCATTGGGCGCTGAAGAAACCTCCTTCAGGAGTACGGAAAGTCAGTGCAAGGAAGGCCAACACGGCCACACCCAGGGCCTGAAGCCATTTCTTTGCCTTAAAACCAGCCGGATAAGTGTTCCATATCAGGAAGAATGCTGCTGCCATCAGCACGCGGTAGAAGTTCTTTCCATATCCGAGAGTCGAATCAAAGCCCCCTTCAGTGTTCACAATGAAGACGCCCATCAGCACAAGTGCAATGGTGCGCGAAAGGATGTGCTTCAATGTAGACTCTCCCGTACATCCTTTTGAATAGCGTCGTTCCAAGGCATATGGAATCGACATACCCATAGCAAAAAGGAACATCGGGAACACAAAATCCGACACTCCCATTCCATCTTCGAACATCTCGAAATGTTCAAGGAAATGCGGCACGCCTCCCACAGACCACAGATCATTGACAAAGACCATAAGAAGCATAGTGAGGCCCCTCAGCATATCGATAGCCTCATTCCTTTTTGTAAAAAGACAATTTTCCATTAGACATCCTGATTTTTACTGCCGTTCAGCTGTCACAAATATACAGATAATAAGCGGCAATCTAATGCAGACATTCAGCTCCTTTTTCAAATATTCATCATATATTTGTAAAAACCACATCACACAACTATGACCAGAATTCTTAAACTTATGCCGGCAGTCCTTCTATGTATGTTATGCTGGCAGGCATTTGCCGGAAACGAAATGCCCACAGACGCAACGACCCCCGAAAGGGTGCACACCGAAGTGATGGCGTGGAGCAACATCACGGGTGTGAGAATGGATGGAGAACTCGTAGATTTTGAATCGACCTTGAGAGTCGGAAATCCGGACGGATACATCGAAGCGACAGGCAGGGAGAGACAGAACAACGTGCAGTACCGCCGCGAAGGCACCTCACAGATAGTCAACATCCCTCTGCACGGAGCACACTTCACCCAGAAAGTCACAGACATCGACCATCAGACAGTAAAGTTGGAGTGGGAAGCTGAAGCAGATGAAAACCTCGATGAAGGAGCATATTTCTGCCTTACCTTCAATGGCGACAACTACACTGACGCCTCATTCAAGATCAGATCCAGAGAAGTGAGCGTCATATCTTCTTCAAGAAAGGTTTCCCTGAAATTTGACAGGAAGGTAAAGGCATTCACCAGAAAGGAAGGCGAGGCAACCACCGTATATGTCACCCTTATGCCGGTACTCCGCAAAGGAGGAAAAGCCACTCTTTCTGCGGATATGACGACGGATTGCATCCGCCGCAGCGAAAAGGCCGAAATCACGCTTGACCTTGGAAAGCCAGGCAACTCATTCATAGGATTCGGAGGAAACTTCAGGCTTCAGAACCCGGAGAAGGACCCTGCAGTAATCAACTACTGCCTTGAAAATATGAGGGTTGCGATGGGCAGAGTGGAACTTCCGTGGAGGAATTGGCATCCTGAAGAGGATATGGACCCGACCCAGGCAGAGCTTCACCCTCACGTAAAAGAGAGTCTGGAGATGGCCCAGCGTCTCGAGGCTATGGGTATGCCTGTAGCCCTGGCCTGCTGGTTCCCGCCTCAATGGGCCCTCGAACCGGGCTCCGTACGCAAGAGCGGAGGAGTTGCCGCACTCAGACTGAACAAAGAGAAGAAAGATAAGATCTACCAGTCGCTGTGCTCATATATCAAGTTTGCCAAAGAGCGTTATGGCGTCGAGTTCGACTATTTCTCATTCAACGAATCAGACATAGGTATCGATGTGCTGCATACTCCGGAGGAGCACAGGGACTTCATAAAGGAGTTCGGAGCAGTTCTGGCTGACGCCGGACTTCCGTGCAAGATGTTCCTTGGCGACAATTCCGACGCAACTACCATAGATTTCATAAGACCTGCCATAGCAGATCCTCAGACTCATAAATATATAGGTGCAGTGTCATTCCACTCCTGGAGAGGTTGCGACGACCAGACCCTGAAGGAATGGGCCCGCGCCGCCGAAAGCATAAACGTACCTCTGATTGTCGGAGAAGGCAGCACGGACGCGGCAGCGCACAGGTATCCTCAGATATTCAATGAGGCGACATTCGCCTTGTATGAAATCAATCTCTACACAAGGATATGCGCCATCTGCCAGCCGCTGACCATACTCCAGTGGCAGCTGACCTCCGATTATTCTCCTCTTTGGGGAGACGGCATCTACCGCTCAGAAGGGCCTCTGAGGCCTACTCAGAGATTCTGGAACCTGAGGCAGCTGGCGATGACACCTGAAAATTCATTCTCAATTCCGGCAGTCTGCTCAAAGGCAAACATAAACACAGCAGCTTTTGCCAACATCGCCAGAGGAGAGACAACCGTACATATGGTCAACAACGGCGCAGCCTGCGAAGCTCAGATCACAGGTCTGCCTCAAAATGCAGCTGAGGCGACAATATACGTCACAAATTCAAGACAGAACTCAACCTCAGAAACTCTCAAGCCTGCTGAAGGTTCTCTTACCCTCACACTTCCAGCAGAAAGCTTTGTCACCATAATCATCAAATAAAACTATGAAAATCAAGCATATAACAGCAGCACTGGGTCTTATGGCCCTGGCATTCTCAGCCCAGGCCCAGGATTTTGTTCTGACTGAGACCGGCTATTTCCGCAATCAGGGAGTGGACGCAATGTCGTTCAACGACTACTACCCGGAAGGTCATCAGGGAGGAATTTCTGTAATAATGCACGGCAAGAGGGTCGTGACCAACGGAGACATACGTTTCGACCCGACTCCGGGCCAGTGGCAGCCGGTGCCAAGACAGGTAAGCCGCGAAATCATTGACGGAAAGATTGTCACCAGACTTGCCTACCCGGACTCATCAAGGCACGCTACAGGCTTCAATCCTATGTTCTACCCTGATGTTCAGCTGACATATTCAGTGACTTTGGAAGCAGATGGAGACGCCCTTGTGGTGACTGTGGACCTGGACCAGCCAATCCCTGAGAAGTTCCTTGGAAAAGCCGGATTCAACCTAGAGTTCTTCCCAGGAGAGCTCTTCGGAAAGCCTTGGCTTATGGATGAGCAGGGAGGCATATTCCCACAGCAGGCAAATGCCCCTCTGGAGTGCTCTGACACCTATCTCGAGCATATGGGTGACTTCCACAACCCTGGACGCCCTCTTGCAGACATCGACCGCCTGAATGCAGAAGGCTACAGCCCGCTTACCGCAGACAACATCGTAGCGGCGCCTTACGCAGAGGGCAGCTGCTTCGTTTCCTGCCCTGACGACCCGTACTCAAGACTGAAGATAACTTCGCAGACAGCACCGCTCAAGCTCTACGACGGAAGAATGAACCACAACAACGGATGGTTCGTCCTCCGCAGCGAGATCCCTGCAGGTGCGACAAAAGGTGCCATCAAATGGATCATCGAACCGAATGTAGTGGAAGAATGGATATATAAACCGGTAGTGCAGACCTCGCAGGTGGGCTACCTCCCGGCACAGCAGAAGTTCGCGGTGATCGAGCTCGACGGAAGGGATCACGACTATGCCCAGGCAAGGCTCGTGAAGCTCACAGCTGAAGGCGAAAAAGTCATAAAGAATATATTGACAACCCCTTGGGAGGGTAATTTCCTCCGCTACAACTACCTCAAGGCTGACTTCACTGATGTGACCGAGGGCGGACTATACAAGATCCGCTACAAGGACAGCGTCTCTCCGACATTCAGAATAGGATCCGATGTGCTTGACAGAGGAGTCTGGCAGCCTGTTCTGGAGTACTTCCTCCCTGTGCAGATGTGCCATATGAGGGTGAGCGAGAAGTACCGTATCTGGCACGATGCCTGCCATCTGGATGACGCTCAGATGGCGCAGGAGGGCAACCACATCGACGGCTATGACCAGAAGGAAGGAATACCTTGCAACCTGGAAGTCCACGAAACAGGACACGGTCTGAACGTGGGCGGATGGCACGATGCCGGCGACTTCGACCTCAGGGTCGAGTCACAGGCGGGAGAGTGCTACATCCTGGCTCTTGCGTGGGAGGAGTTCCAGCCTGAAATAGATGTCACAGCAATCGACCAGCACAGCAAAAAGGTTGAAATACACGAGGCGGACGGCCGCAACGACCTGCTTCAGCAGGTTGAGCACGGAGCCTTGAGCGTCGTGAACGGCTACCTTGCACTCGGAAGACTCTACAGAGGCATCATCTGCCCGTCACTCAGACAGTATGTACTTCTTGGAGATGCAGCAGCAATGACTGACAACATCCCTGGAAACGAGGACGACAGATGGGTCTTCACAGAGAACAATCCTGGCAGGGAGATAACTACAGCAGCGAATCTTGCAGCAACCGCAAGGGTTCTGAAAGGTTTCAACGACACCCTCGCAGTGCATTGCGAAAACATCGCTAAGGAAATATTTGAGGCAACCGCCGAAACCAGACCTGGAATGAAGCTGCAGGCTGCAGCAGAATTGTATATCACCACCGGAGCAGAGGAATATATGGACTACATCACCTCTAACTGGGATTCAGTGACAGGCAATGTGGACAGGAACGGATGGTTTATGGCACGCGTAGCGAAGAAGATGGAAGGTCAGAAGAAGTACCGCAAACTGACTGCTAAATGGAACGAAGCGCTTCAGGCATATAAGACAAGACTCGAAGAGCAGACAAGCGCCACACCTTACGGAGTACCGTACACGCCGGATATATGGGGTGCCGGATGGAGCATCCAGAACTTTGGCTTCAATCACTACTTCCTTGTCTCTGCCTATCCTGAGATCTTCTCCGCAGACCCTGTGACCAACTCGATGAACTTTGTCCTCGGCTGTCACCCGGGCTCGAACCAGGCATCATTCGCATCAGGAGTAGGAGCTCAGTCAGCAACTGTAGGCTATGGTCTCAACCGCGCGGACTGGTCATATATCCCTGGAGGAGTAATTTCAGGAACCGCCCTCATCAGGCCGGACTTCCCTGAACTTCTCGAGTGGCCTTACCTGTGGCAGCAGACAGAGTACGTGCTCGGAGGAGGATCATCACACTATATGTTCCTGGTCCTGGCAGTACAGAATCTCTTGAAATAGTTCCAGAGCAACACATTACAGCAGTCCGGCAATCTTAGCATAGATGCCGGGCTGTATTTTATATGCGATATTTGCAGCAAAGAGAGCCTGCTGTGATCTTGCAAAGTCAGCGTCCGCCTGATTCATCAGGTCGAAGGTCTTGGCTACATAGTTTCCTATGCGGTGCTGCTCCAGGCGGAAGCCTGCGCGCTCACGCAGGGCCTTCAGGGCCCGGCGACGCGCGAAGATTCCCGCCGTCTGCCACGTCTGGAAGGTCTCTTTTGCAAACTCGTGGAGGCTTGCTGCAGCAGCGGCATTGAAACGGGCGTCGTTGCAGGCCTTCTCCAGAGGCTTGATCATCTCTGCAGCCTCAGCCTTCAAGGCAGTCTCATCATAGGCTGCCGAAAGTACATCTGCATTCTGCTGCCAGACAGTCTTGAACTCCTGAGCAGCCTCTTCACTTACAGCCACGACACCATTGTCCGCCGCTTCCAGCAGGCAGGACAGGAGGTCATATGCCCTTACCTGGGCCTCGACAGTATATTTCCTTGTCGTACTTATAGTTTTCATATCCGCTACCAAGGCGGCCATCATAGCAGTCATTTCCATATAGATGATTCAAAAGCGACGCAAATATATATAAAAAAGGCCGATGTCCGTGCGGACATCAGCCTTCATATAGCAATGTAATCTTATATTACAATTTGCGGAAGTCGATTGTACAGTTGAACTTGTTGTCACCGTCGAGAGGTGTACAGTCAGTTACTGTCATAACGTAAGTAGCTCCGAGCTCGAGTGGCTGACGTGTACCAGACTCGTCAGCTTTAATGAGCTCTACGTTTCCGTAGACCTCGAGCCATTTCTTAGCCTCATCTGTGAGAGTTACAGTGCCCCACTCTGCACCCCAGCCTGCCTGGCCGAAGAACTTGAATGAAAGCTCTGCATCGTACTGCCAACGTACGCCCATTGTAGTGTCAGTACCCTCACCTGCAACACCTGTGAACTGGTAAACGCCGTCTTCCACCTCAGCGAGAGTAAGGAACTGACCGCTGTCCCAAGCAAGAGGATTTGCGATGTATGGGTTACCTACACCCCAGCCCATAAATGTAATTGCGCCTTCCTCAGCATATGTAGCAGCCTTACCGTCCTCTTTTACTCTTCTTGCAGTCACATACTGCTCTGCAAGATTGAGTTCGAATGAGTAGAAGCCTGAAACAGCCTTGAACTTGAGGCCTTCGCCTGTAAGTTCGAAGTGGTCAGGATCAATATACCAGTCGAGAGGGTTGCTGATACCTGAGAACGAGATGATGCTGTTCTGCTCAACCGGAGCTGCCATCACCTTATAAACCTCGTTAGAGAGCTTCATTGCACTTACGCCGTTCACCTTGATGTCGAGCATATTTACAGGGATGTAAACCTCCTCGTAAGAGATCTTGGCTGCCTTCACACCGCCTGTAAGGTCGAGAATGAGCTTGTAGCTCTTGCCACCCTCGAGAGCGGCACCCTTGATGTTACCATCCGCTGCAGGGATTTCAAATGCAGGAGCAAGGTTGATCTCAGCATAGTCAGGAGTAAGGAACTCACCGCCCCAACCCTTCTGATGGAAGATCTTGAAGTCTGCACCTGAAACAGCGAGCTGACCAGGAGCTGTAAGAGTGAACTGGTAGAGCTTGTCACCGATGCAAGCCATAGGATAAGCGCCCTCAGTAGTGTTCCAACCTGGTCCGATCACCGGCTTACCGAAGTTTGCACCGATAACCCAAGGTGTACCTGTACCATCCTCAGAAAGCTTGGCAGGGTTGCCCTCAGCATCTACAGGCTCTGCCTTGACATAAAGCTTGTCAGCATCATATGTAAGGAGGTAGCTGCCTGAAACTGCACGGAACTTAACCTCAGTAAAGTCGTCGTTAACCTCGAAGAAGTCATAATCAACTGTCCAGTTGTTGAGGTCTACAACACCGCCGAAGTCCATTACCTGACCCTGCTCGAGCTGGTACACAGCTGCTACGTTTGTAGCACCAAGTGGAGAAGCCTTGAGTGTGTAAAGGTCAACAGCGATTGTGTACTTACCAGCTACACCTGCAGTGAAAGGAATAGATGCAGTCTTCTCTGCGCTGAGAGCTGATCCGTCCCAACCGATAGTGATCACATCACCCTCTGCGTTGATTGCAGGAGTAACAAGAACACCCTTCACCTTCTCAGGGAACTCCTGAGTAAGCTCGTACTTGTAGTCTTCAACCTTTGCAAGCTCATACTCTGTACCTTCCTCAGTCTTGAGAGTGAGGGAAGCGAAGTCCGGACGCTTGAGGGCTACATAAGTAGTGTCATAAGTAAGACCCATTCCTACGTTCTGCGAAGCAAACACGAGGGTTGCGATTCCATCACCGATCTCCTTATAAAGAGGAGCCTGGATAGTTCCTTCGTATGTTGCACCGTTCTCCTTTGTTCTGATGGTCACGTTGTTCACTTCTGTCTCATCGTAAAGGAGAGTTGCCTTCAATGTAGAAAGAGCAAAGTCCTTATCCTCGATAGTTACAGAGAACTTGATG
>JAFZED010000012.1 GCA_017560825.1 Bacteroidales bacterium
ACCTTGAATCTGTTACCTGGGTCAACACCCTCCTGATAAGGAGCGATGAGGAGGTGAACCTCACCGAACTGACCTGCACCACCTGACTGCTTCTTGTGACGGTAGTCAGCAGTTGCAACCTTAGTAATGGTCTCGCGGTAAGAGATCTTAGGAGCCGAGAACTCGATCTCGAGCTTGTTCTCGTTCTGGAGTCTCCACTTGAGTGTGTTCACGTGCTGCTCACCCTGTCCCTTGAGGATAGTCTGCTTCTGCTCCTTGTGGTACTCGATGATGTATGTAGGATCCTCAGCAGCGATCTTAGCCATTGCGTCGCTTACCTTCTCCTCATCCTTAGCATCCTTAGCCTTCACTGCACAACGATACTTGTAGTGAGGGAACTTGATAGGAAGATAAGTGATGTCTGTACCAGGAGTGCAGAGTGTAACGTTAGTCTTGGCTGCGCGGAGCTTCACTGTACATCCGATGTCACCTGCCTTAAGGTCAGTAACCTTCTCCTTCTTCTTACCTGCTACTGCATAGATAGCTGTGATTCTTTCCTTGTCACCTGTCTCAGCATTCTCGAGATCCATACCCTCAGTAAGCTCACCGGTCATAACCTTGAAGTAAGCAACCTCTCCGAGGTGAGGCTCGACAGCTGTCTTATATATGAAGAGTGATGTAGGAGCATCCTCCTTGCACTCAAGTTCTTTTCCATCAATTGTGACGCACTTGCGCTCTGCTGGAGATGCTGCAGTGTTGATAGTGAACTCCATCAGACGCTTAACTCCGATGTCCTTCTTTGCAGAGAGACAGAAGATAGGCATAACAGCACCCTCGCGGATACCGATACCGAGACCCTTTCTGATCTCATCCTCTGAAAGGACGCCCTGCTCGAAGAATGTCTCCATCAAAGTGTCGTCATACTCAGCGGCACGCTCGATGAGCTCGTTTCTGAGTTCCTCTGCCTGCTCAAGCTGGTCAGCAGGAATCTCGAGATCCTGACGTGTACCGTTGTCATCAGTAAACTGATAATACTTCATCTTGAGAACGTCGATGAATCCGTTGAATCCAGGACCTACATTCACAGGATACTGAACGATTACCGGCTTACCGCCGAAAGTCTCCTTCATTGACTCGATTGTAGTCTCCCAAGATGCCTTCTCGCCGTCGAGCTGGTTGACAGCTGCGATAAGCGGAACCTTATACTCTGAAGCATAGCGTGAGAAGATCTGTGTACCTACCTCAACACCCTGCTGTGCGTTAACGACGAGGATACCCAGGTCGCAAACCTTGAAAGCGGAAACTGCGCCACCGACGAAGTCATCGGCACCCGGAGTGTCCACGATATTGAATTTAGTGTCCTTGAACTCTGCATAAAGAGGAGTTGCATAGATGGACCTCTGGTTCATCTGCTCGATCTCAGAGTTGTCGGAAACTGTGTTCTTTCCTTCTACTGTACCTCTACGATCAATGACTTTACCTTCGTAAAGCATCGCTTCAGACAATGTGGTCTTACCTGACTTGGTGCTACCCAGCAGAACCACATTACGGATGTTTTTGGTTGAATAAGCTTTCATTAGTTTTATTGTTATGTGTTTGTGATTAGTTCTTTTACGTGTCAAAAATGACACATCCTCGCAAATCTAATAAAATAATGTTGCAATATCAACAAAACACCTAATGTTTTTAACATCAAACACTCACATTACCCTGCCTGAGCATCTTGACTATCTCCTCGCAGGACATCCCAAGCTCTCCGTAAAGAACATTGTCAAGGTCGTCGGACCACATTCCCAGGCTGGAATAAAAAACCGACAGCCTTGCAGCCCTTACATATCTTCCTTTTCTTGAGGCGAAGATGTCGCTGAACTCCTCGTAAATCTTTTCCAATCGCGTGTCCATATCTACAACTTTTGTCTGCAAATCTGGTGTTAAGCAAAATGAAATACAAGCTTTTTCCACTCTTTTCACCGGAAATCACGTATGATTTTTCTCTTTTTTTAAAGTTTTGCTTTTTCTTTAACAAGTTTTGCTTGCTATTCGTCGGATTTTCTTGTTTAATGAGCGTTTTCTTATCAGATAATTTTGCGTCCAGACATAAGATACGACCAAGAAAATCTGAATATGGACAACTCAACCATCAAGGAAAACATCCGACGGATAAGAAATTCGCAAGGTCTGACCCAGGAGCAGATGGCAGGCAGACTCGGCATCTCCCTGACCGCATACAGGGATCTGGAGACAGGCAAGACATCGATGATGAATGCCAATGTAGCCAAGATTGCGATGATGTTCGACACCACCATCGAAGAACTCGTCTTGGGCTACCGTCCTGTGCAGATGCCTGAAAAAGTGCTGAGGGAAACCCAGGAGAAATACGGCAAGCACATCGACACGATGAAAAAGAGGATCGAGGACCTGGAAAAACTTGTGGAAAGTCTCCAGGAAACGATTGACACCAAGAATGAAATCATAGGATTGCTCAAAAATTCGCTTGATAAGGACAAATAGATTGCGTAAATTTGCAGAATGCGCAACGAAACACATCTATTGAACTTTCTGCACTCCGACCTGGTGGAAGCAGGCTGCGATGAAGCCGGACGCGGCCCTTTGGCCGGCCCCGTCTTCGCCGCCGCCGTCATTCTCCCTAAGGACTTTCACCACCCTCTGCTGAACGATTCAAAGAAAATGACAGAAAAAGCCCGCGAATTGCTCCGCCCGATCATCGAGCGGGAGGCCATCGCGTGGGCTGTCGAAGAGGTAAGTGCAGAAGAAATCGACACCATTAATATATTGAACGCTTCAATTGCCGGAATGCAGCGCGCGGTCCGCAAGCTGTCCGTCAAGCCGGAATTCCTCCTGATCGACGGCAACCGCTTCAAGCCCTTCGATGACTACAGGTACCAGTGCATCGTAAAAGGCGACGCGAAGTTCACCTCGATCGCCGCAGCCTCAGTCCTGGCAAAGACATACAGGGACGAATATATGCGCAAATTGGCACAGGAACACCCGCAGTACGGATGGGAAAGGAATATGGGCTATCCTACCAAGGAGCATATCGAAGCCATAAGACAGCACGGCTACACGCCCGAGCACAGGAAAAGTTTCCACGTGAAGGAACTTGAACCGACATTGTTCTGACAAAATAAATCTACTTATATATGAAAAAGGTAATATCAATGATTGCAGCGCTCGCGATCCTCGCGTGCGGCAGCGCAAAAGCTGACGAAGGAATGTGGATGCTTCCTCTCCTTCAGAAGATGAACGGAAAAGAAATGAAGAAGCTGGGAAGCAAGATCACTCCCCAGGAAATCTACAACATCAACAACACATCGCTCAAAGACGCGATCGTGCAGTTCGGCGGAGGATGTACTGGAGAGATCATCTCTGCAGAAGGACTTCTTGTAACCAACCACCACTGCGGCTACGGCAACATCCAGAAACTCAGCAGCGTGGAGCACGACTACCTCAAGGATGGCTACTGGGCTATGAACCGCTCCGAAGAGCTCCCTTGCGAAGGTCTGACAGTAACCTTCCTCGAGAGGATGGAAGACGTCACAGCAAAGCTCGACAAGGCTGAAGCAAAAGCACGCAAAGCTGCAAAAAAGGCAGAGAACGTAGATGAGATAGCTCTCAAGGCAAGAGAAGAGGCTCTGAACGCCATCATCAGCGGAATGGAAGAGGACTATCCTTACTGCACAGTAAGACACACCACATTCTACAACGAGAATGTTGATTATGTAATCGTCTACAAGATCTACCGCGACGTGAGATTCGTAGGAGCACCGCCTTCATCGATCGGAAAGTTCGGAGCTGACACAGACAACTGGATGTGGCCACGTCACACCGGAGACTTCTCTATGTTCCGTGTCTATGCAGACAAGGACAACAACCCTGCTGACTACTCTCCGGAGAACGTCCCTTTGAAAGCAAAGAACCACCTCAAGATCTCTGTTGCAGGAGTTCAGGAGAACGACTTCACTATGATTATGGGCTACCCGGGACGCACAACCCGTTTCCAGACATCTCCGGAGCTCAAGTCACAGATCGAACTTAACGACATCCGTATCGCAGTGCGCACAATCCGCCAGGACGTGCTTCTCGAGGATATGCTCGCAGACCCTAAAGTGAAGATCCAGTACGCAAGCAAGTACTCAAGCTCATCAAACGGATGGAAGAAATGGCAGGGAATGAAGCTCGCCTTCAAGAAGCTCAACATCATCGGAAGAGCAGAGCAGGAAGAAGCAGAATTCACAAAATGGGTGAACTCAAACGCAAAACTTACAGAAAGATACGGCAACGCACTCAAGGCACTTGAGGACGCTGTAGAAAGTGGAAGAGAAGCAAATGCAGCATTCACAAAGGCGTACGAGTCAGTCTACAAGATCGAGCTCACCAACTTCGGACTTAACCTCAATATGCTTACTGCAAGGGAGTTGAGAACAGGAGTCGACACACTCACAGCGATTATGAACGCTTACAACGCCATCGCACCACAGTACGCAGACTACTCCTTCGAGACAGACAGAAAGGTAGCAAAGGCGATGATGAAGTACTACCGTGAGAACGCAAAGCCTGAGAACTACCTCAAGAACCTCCCTGAGGACTTTGCAACTCTGGACATCAATGCATTCGTTGACTGTATCTTCGACAACAGCGCCTTCCGCTCTGCAGAAACACTCAAGGATGCAATCGAAGAAAAGGGTAAGGGCATCTTTGAAGACCCTGCCTGCACAGTGGGAATGTCAATCTACCGCGAGGCACTCGGTGCACAGATGGCGACAACAGATTCAGAAACAGCCCTTGCAGAAGCACGCAAGCTCTACACTGAAGGCCTCCTGAAGTGGAGAAAGGGCGAGCCAAGCTACCCTGACGCAAACTTCACAATGCGCCTCACCTACGGTACAGTCAAAGGATACGAGCCAAAAGATGCAGTAATCTACAAGCACTACACGACTCTCGACGGAGTAATGGAGAAAGAGGATCCTAACAACTGGGAGTTCGTCGTTCCTGAAAAGCTCAAGACCCTTTGGGAAACAAAGGACTTCGGCCAGTACGCAAGACCTGACGGCAAGATGCCTGTTGCTTTCCTCAGCAACAACGACATCACCGGAGGTAACTCAGGAAGTCCTATTATGAACGCAAAAGGCGAACTCATCGGCCTCGCATTCGACGGTAACTGGGAGTCAATGAGCAGCGACGTGATGTTCGAGCCAGACCTCCAGCGCTGTATCAACGTAGACATCCGCTACGTCCTCTTCATCGTAGAGAAATTCGGAGGCGCAAAATGGCTGATCGACGAAATGACAATCGTAAAATAAACACCATCATTGTCATATCGAGCGAAGTCGAGATATCTTAATAATATAAATGTATATGAATATAAATGATATAAACCTATGGCTCCGCGCCGTCGAACACCCTGCGAAGGGCGACAAGAACATCGTGGAGCTTGGAATGGTGGAGAGAGTGGATATAGAAGGAGACATAGTGACCGTCACCCTCGCATTCCCTAAACACCGCGATCCTCTCGCAGAGTACCTCATCGGAAGCACCAAGGCCACAATCATCAGAAATGCACCTGAAGGCACCCAGGTAGAGGTCAAGACAATCATCAAGGACGAAGCACCGAAGAAGAAGCCAGGTCTTGACCTGGATGAAGAAGAACTCAAGAATGTAAAGCATATAATAGGTATAGCATCAGGCAAAGGCGGCGTCGGCAAGTCAACTGTAGCAGTAAACCTCGCTGTGGCACTCGCACGACTGGGATATAAAGTAGGCCTCGCTGATGCCGACGTCTACGGACCGTCAGTTCCGAAGATGACAGGAAGCGAAACGGATATGCCGGACGCCATTATGGACGGAGAAAAGGAAGTCATCCTTCCTCTCGAGAAATATGGCGTAAAATGGATGTCCATCGGCTACTTTGCAAAGCCTGAGCAGGCACTCATCTGGCGTGGCCCTATGGCCTGCAACGCCCTCAAGCAGATGATCCTCCAGGTACGCTGGGGCGAACTCGACTTCCTCCTCATAGATATGCCTCCTGGAACAGGCGACATCCACATCAGTCTCGTCCACGACATCCCGATGGAAGGAGCAGTCATCGTCAGCACCCCACAGGATGTAGCCCTTGCAGACGTAGAGAAGGGAGTGAATATGTTCCGCAACGAGAGCGTGAACAAGCCAATCTTCGGACTTGTCGAAAATATGGCCTGGTTCACCCCTGCAGAACACCCTGACGAAAAGTACTACATCTTCGGTAAAGAAGGAGGTGTAAGAATGGCCGAGAAATACGGCATCCAGCTCCTGGGCCAGATCCCGATCGTCCAAAGCATCCGCGAATGCGGCGACGCCGGCGAACCAGCCGCCCTCAGCTCCCGCCCCGACGGCCTCGCCTTCCTCGCCCTCGCCGAAAAAGTAGCAGAAACCCTATACTAACACAACACCTTATCATCCCCGGCCTTGGTCGGGGATTTTTGTGCAAGCAAAAACTTGAAGTCACACTCTGTAACATCAAACTTGAAAGCGATGCCTTAAAGCCAAGGGTACCTCCGACACTTTTGCGGGATTTGTGTCGGAGATACCCAGAAAAAAGAATGGACCTCCGACAGTATTACTGAAAAAGTGTCGGAGGTCCATATGCCCTTGCTATGCTGGGGCATACGGACTCGCTAATCGAATTATTCTGATTCTTGGACGCAACGGACCGAGAAGCCGGACGCCCGATTGTTGTTGTTCGGGTCATAACAATAAGAATATTTGAAATTTGAGGCGCTTCGCGCCTGCCGTCTCGCGCCGGGCGCGAGAAAAAATTCATCAAAACGCATATTCATATGAGCCCGCGAGCAGGGCTCATATGAACCGCTGTCCGAATCACTCTTGGACGCAACGGACGCCAAACCCGTACGCCCGACCGTTGCTGCCGGATGGATTGACGTAGCCATTGCTGCTGAAGCGCAGGAAGTAAGCGTAGTCATCGCTAGGAGTAACTGACCAATAGAAGCCATTGCTGCCGACATCGTACAGCGCCCCACCGCCGCCGTAGCGATAACCCGAAGCAGGATACCAGATGGTGGAAGCATCGCCGAAATTGCCGGAGAAGTTCATACCCTCATTGGTGCTGTCGTATGTTCCTCTATATGATGAAGATGAACCAAGTGCTTTCGACCAAACACCATCACTTCCGCCATCGGGAACACGCCAACCTGCAGGACAAGGATCGTAGATCGTCTTAGATGACTGCCAACGGGTATTGTCAGTACTACTTGAACCTGTGTAATACCAATCACTATTACTACTGTTACCTACAATAAAGGTATTCGGATGCTCGGTGGCATAAGAGATTGTACCATTCGACGAATTTGACAACACTGCTGATGGCCAGGTGATGGTGGATTTTGCGTCTATTCCTTCGCTTATCGAAGAGGAACCCAAGAAAGGATCCTTACGACCCCACTGGTACAAAAGTCCCAAAGCACCGACATCACCAGGTGTTGCAGATGTAGCACCGAGGTTGCGGTCCATCATTGTACCAGCAATGTTGTAATAAACCTGACCCTCAGGCTCATCGGTCAACCAGATGTGCCAAGACCAGAGGATGGTGCCAGAAGCATCCTTGGCCGCAATCACTGCGTTACCCTCGCGGTAAGGATCGGCAACATCGAAGACAATCGCGTCGCCTTGAACGGAAACAGAAGATACCAAAGAACCTACTTTCGGCGTTTCCGATGTTCCAAAAGACTCCCACAAAACCTCTGCACATTCTACGTTTCCAACTGATTCGGAACTATTACCCTTTACGGTACTGAACGAATATATGCCAGATTCCGAAACAATAAAACAGTTGGCAGCTTCAAGGGCGACGTAAGGGGCTTCGCCAGTGGTCTTGAATTCCATTTCCTTGCCATATCCTGTTCCTGCGACGTTGGTGGCGTAAGCCCTGACATAATAAGTCGAGCCGGAGGTCAGGTTGGACATTGTGCTTGTAAAGGAATCAAGGCCGGTTCCTTCATCGGTCTTGGTCTCAAGGTCCACTGTAGGATTCTTCGAACGGCTCCACACTATTCCCTTGGCCAGAATGTCTGCGCCACCGTCGGCGGTAACATTTCCTCCTGAAACTGCGCTGAAGTCCGTAATGTCGGTTACCTCATCTGTGGTGACAGTTGGCAGATCGACCTGTATTTCAAAGGTCATCACCTCACCATAAGAAGTACCCATAGAGTTTATTGCATAAGCTCTATATGAATATATCTGATTAGGAGTAACATCTGTCAAGGTTGCTGTGAAGGCTCCTGTGGTGCCATCAGCGGTCAACTTAGACGATGAAGTTGTAGGAGTTCCGCTTCCTTTCATCCACACGAAACCACGCTCGGTGATGATTTCGCCGTTGTCGTCGGTGACTTCACCGGAGAGTTCAGCGCTTGTGGCTGAAAGTTCTGACGAACCTACAGTTATGACACCTGGAGCGGTGCTTGTGGTCTTGAATGTCGAGATGTCGCTATAGCCCTCGCCTGCCGAATTCAAGGCATAGGCCTTTACGAAATAATCTTGACCAACTTCAAGGCCCTCGACAGTAAGGGTGAAGGTCATCGAAGTAAACACCTCACTAACTTTTATCGCAGTTGCCACATCAACATCTTCATCCTTACCTACATAGTAACCTACCTCAGAGACGACATCTATTCCATAATCTGTAACCGTACAAGTGAAAGTAGCCGAAGTTGTAGTTACATCGGAAATCTTCATAGCAGAAAAACTTGGAAGATTCTCCAAAGCATCGCTGATAGTCTCAAATGAAACGACAGAACTATAAGCTTCGCCTACAGAATTCTTGGCATAAGCCTTTACATAATAAGTCTGCTCAGGACTTAAGTTCTTGGCTGTCAGAGTAAAGGCGTCCGAAGTGTACGTGTCGCTAACCTTTTGGGCAGTAGTCACATCCACCTTAGGGTCAGTACTGTAATAGAATCCAACCTCAGAAGCCGTTTCACCACTATGACTTGTAACATTGCAAGTGAAAGTCGCTGATGAAGCAGTAACGCCAGTTACCTTCATAGCCGATAAAGCAGGAAGTCCTGCAACCGTCGTAAACACCATTACATCACCATAAGCAGTACCTTTGGAGTTAATCGCATATGCTCGGAATGAGTACTTCTGGTTAGGATCGAGGCCTCCGAGGGTAGTGCTGTATTCGCCGACCTCGCCGTCGACTTTCAGTTTGAAGGAGTCGGTGGTTGGGGTGCCTGTGCCCTGGAGCCAGACGAAGCCACGTTCGGTGATTTCTGCACCGTTGTCATCCGAAACTTCTCCTGAAAGTTCAGCGCTTGTTGAAGTCACCTCTACTGTTCCCAACGTACTTACAGAAGGAACTCCAGCTGAAGTGGTAAAATCCACGATCTGACTGTATCCGGTTCCGGCAGAGTTGACCGCAAAGGCCTTGACGTAGTATTTTGTATTTGGAATCAACTCCTCTGCCTGAAGACTGAAGGAATCTTCCGAATACGGCTGATTGATTTTATAAGACGTCTCGGGATCTACGGTCTCATCCGTATTATAGTAGAATCCAACTTCAGACACAGCATCTCCTCCGTTATCGGTTACTGAGCTGGAGAATAGTGCTGATGATGCTCCGACAGATGAAACAATGACAGAGGTCAGGGAAGGAGGAGAAATCCTTATTATAAGAGGTATGACCTCTCCATAAGCAACTGCCTCTCCATCCTTTACATATGCACGAAGATAGTACTGAGTGTCGACATCAAAATTGCTCAATGTTGCAGTCACAACACCATCCTCCGACATATTGCCGGACTGGTGCTTTCCATCTTCAGATGGTGAAGTGGTCACGCCAAAGCAGACACCTGTTTCTGAGACACTGACTCCACTCCAGATCTCAGCACGGAAAGACACCTCTGCCTTACGGTTAGCCTTACTGTATGAAATAAGTTCAACAGGCTCAAATTCAATATATTCCTTCAAAGGTTTCAAATCATAGCTTATCACTTCCGATCGTATTTCCGAGCTATGTCCATTGGTTACGTACGAACAGATGTAATAGGTCGTGCCGTATTTGCGGGCCGGAAGGGCAGCGCTGAAGGTGTTTTCGGTCATTGCACCTTCAACCGTGAGCGCATCTGCAAGGTCTTTTGTGGTTCCTACGAGGAAGCCGCACTCTTCCACCAGCTTTTCGGAGCCCTTGGGAACTTTGGAGGTGATGGAGAACGACTCCGAGCAGTCTACCTCGGCCGGTGACGGCACGAGGATTTCTTCTGGAGAGCGTTCTTCCTGGAGGCAGGAGACGATGGAAAATATAGTAAAAAGGGCTGCGATGCAGCTGTGAAGTTTCTTCATATGGATTAAGACGCTTAATGAATATCCTAAAAGAGTAATAAAACTTCTAAAGTTACTACAAATACTAAACATATGAATGTCGCGACGCAAGTTTTTTATGAATCCTCGCAAAGAAATCCAGCAATTCTTCTGCGAGAATTCCTTTTTCGGTACAAAATAGACCTTTTTGAAGCCGTTTTTTGATTCCTTGCAGAAGAATCCCGCTAGTTTTCTGCGAGGATCAATCTTGAACGAAACTTGAATATTTCATTCAATCTTAATATATTTGTTGACAAGTCTGAAAGCCGTGGGTCGGAAAGAAGTAGAGTCCCACAACGCGATATAGGTATAGTCGTATAGCCTGTATTGCGTTTTTTTGTTTTTATACGATAGCAAATAACGATTTATGGAAAAGAAAGACGCGCTTGAAACAACAATGAAGATTGAATCACTAATCTACGAAATCAGAGGCCAGAAAGTAATGTTGGACAGAGATCTGGCTAAACTTTATGGAGTGACTACCGGAAATCTAAATAAAGCGGTAAAAAGAAACATTGAACGATTCCCTGAAAGATATATGTTTCAACTGACAACAGATGAAAACTTGAAATTCCAAAATGGAATATCAAGTTGGGGAGGATCCCGTTCGCTACCATATGTATTTACCGAGCAAGGAGTAGCGATGTTATCATCAGTGTTACATAGTTCCACAGCTATTCAAGTCAGCATCAGTATAATTGATGCCTTTGTGGCAATTAGAAGTTACATTATATCAACCTCCTCCTTCTCAGCCGAACTCAAAGCCATCAAAGCCAAGTTGGAGCTTTTGGAAAGGAACGACGAAGACAACCTTGAAGCAATCAACGATCTATCTGAAGATATGCGCCGAGAAATCGACACCATCTATCAAGCCATTGCAGCCCTATCCGTCAAAGACCAGCTGGAGAACACACCCCGCCCTAAGATCGGTTTTAAAACCAGTAGCAGTAAATAGTTTATAAGATCAAGGGAGACCTCTCGACTTCGCTCGAGGTGACAGGAGGGGAAGCGCCCGAGGTGACTATAACAGAAAACGAAGTGACAGTGAGGTTAGAAAAAAAGATTATCTTTGCGGCCGTTTTTTGAAAAACTTCGGTGTGTAGTGTTATGAGGTATGGAAAGTTGAGCCGCCAGCTGGCTTCTTTGGCTGGTCCTATATTTATTGAGACCCTGCTCGTGATGACGCTGGGTGCGGTGGACACATTTATGTTGAGCCGCTATTCTGACAACAGTGTCGCTGCGGTCGGTGTGGTGAACCAGCTGATGAATCTGGTGTTCCTGCTGTTTGAGGTCATATCCCTTGGTACTTCTATTCTTTGTTCGCAGTATATCGGTGCGGGAAGAAGGGACAAGGTGGTGCAGGTTGTCGGTATATCCCTGATGTTCAATCTGTTGTCGGGAGTGATATTGAGTTCGTGCCTATATTTCTTTGCCGACGATATGCTTCTGCTGATGGGTCTCAGGCCTGACCTTATGTCGGAGGGCCTTCCTTATATGAAGATAGTGGGAGGGTTCGCATTCTTCCAGGCCATATCCCTTTCACTTTCGGCTTCGCTCCGCAGCGCGGACAAGGCGAAATATCCGATGTACGTGTCGGTCGTTGTGAATATCCTTAATATTATAGGTAATTACACGCTCATCTTCGGTAAGTTCGGTATGCCTGCCCTCGGTGTGGAGGGCGCGGCCATCTCGACTTCTGTATGCCGTTTCGTTTCTGTGGTGATCCTGTTTGTGGTGCTTTTCAAGAAGCATATCCCTTCATTCCCGAAGGAACTTTTCACTCCGTTCCCTTGGGTGGAGCTGAAGAACCTGCTTAAGATCGGTATTCCGTCTGCAGGCGAGCACTTCTCTTACAGCCTTTCGCAGGTCGTGATCACCTATTTCATCAATATGATCAGCAACCAGGCCCTGGCCACAAGAAGTTATGTGGTGAATATCGTGATGTTCACATATATATTCGCTCTTTCCATCGCTCAGGGTGGTGCAATCCTCATCGGCCATCTTGTGGGAATGAAGAAGATCAAGGCGGCTCACGCCATAGGCAAAAGGGTGATGAGGCTGGGTGTGGCGATGTCGGTGAGCCTTTCGCTCGTGACCGCCATCTTCGGCAGACACATCCTTGGTATGCTCACTACAGACCCTTGGATCATATCTACAGGAGCCACTATTCTTTGGATTGAAATTCTGCTGGAGAACGGAAGGGCCCTCAATTTCTTCGGTGTGAACTCTTTGAGAAGTGCAGGTGACATCTACTTCCCAGTGCTTGTGGGAATCGTGGTGATGTGGGGTGTGCAGGTGGTCGGAAGCTATGTACTCGGTATCTCGCTCGGCTGGGGACTCATCGCGATGTGGGCAGTCTTCGCCCTGGACGAGAACATCCGCGGCTTCATCTTCCTCCGCCGCTGGAACAGCTTCAAATGGGTCGGCAAAAGCTTTGTAGGCAGCAAATAACTACTTGTTGAATCCTTTGGATGTAAGGAACTCCCAGATTCTGTCCATATGGGTGTAGCTTCCGGTTCCTTCGGAAGAGAAGTGCTGGAAGCAATGATGTCTGGTCGCCAATGTGTGCAGATCCGACTGGATGCCCATCATCAGCATTTTCTCCCAGACCCTGACAGAACCCATAGCCGAATAGCCGTCTGCATCGCCGTGTATAAACACCATCGGAGCTGTGTCCAGATCGAAGGAGAATTCCGGAGCAAGGACATCTTCATCCCTGTTGCCGCCTTGTGAATTCTCACCGTCAAAACCATCGGCAAGAATATAGGCAGGGTATATGCCGACACCCCACTGCACCTTGCAGGACACCCGGTCGGTCTCATCTATCGGCAGATATGACTGATGGCGCGACGAGGTGACTCCCATCAAGGTCAGGTGACCTCCTGCAGAGCTGCCCATTATACCTATATTATCGGGATCCAATCCTCTTTCAGATGCCTGACTGCGCACAACCCTGATTGCCCTCTGAAGATCCTGCCAAGCTGTAGTGTGCTTTGCAAGACCACCTGCAGGACGCGGAGTACGGTACTTCAATGTCACCACTGTCATTCCCTTTTCATTGAGGTACCTCCTTATCGGAGCAACCTCGAATCCATCTGGATCATTGCCATAATAAGAACCTCCTGAATAGACAATCTGGATGGACTTCGTCGTCAGATTCTCAGGTATATGCCACTCTATATATGGAACACACTGATCCGGCTGCAAATCAGGAGTCCTGCCTTCCGGCCATATATCCTCTTTTTCGTAAAAGGCTCTGCCGTCATCAGATGCATATCTTTCCATCAGACTCTCATCCTTAGGAAGCGGTCCCATATATCCCATCTGACGCATAAATTCCACTCCCCTTTCAAGTCCGAACGCACCGTGACCCTTGTCAGAGTACAGATGGAGTTCTGCCGGAACACCCATACGGCGAAGTTGCCTATATACAAGGGTCGAAGTCTGCGGGGCATATACATCAGTTCCTCCGTGATGCAGGCTCATCGGACAGGTCTTCTCATCAAACTTGAATACATCGCTGAGGGTAACATCTATTCCATACCCCTGTCTTGAAGCAGGAATACCGCTTTCAGCGTCAGTGGTACCATAGGCTGGAGCATTGATTATAGCCCAGTTTATATGGCAAGGGAGATCATCAACCTTGTCCACCCTCTCATATGTCTGGGTCTGCGAACTTGTGGCCAGAAGAAGACCCAGATGCGAACCGGCAGACATCGAGATGACACCTATCTTCTCAGGATCGAAGCCTCTCTTCTCAGCCTGATTCCTTATCATCCTGACCGCACGCTGACCGTCTTCCCAAGCTGTCTGATAGATTGGAAGACCTACAGGTCTGGGTGTCCTGTACACAAAGTTCACACACTGGAATCCAAGTTCTGTAAACCTTTCGTTCCATTGCTTGATAAGCCCTACATCGCAGCAGCACTCATAGCTTCCTCCTGATATGAGGATCATACATCCGCCGTTACGTTTATCCTCAGCCGGAGCATCATACCATTCTATATATGCCACCCTATGCTTGTCTGCCTTGAAACCGGGACTTTCCAACTCATCCGTCATAGCCGCAATCTGATGATCCTGGCGATGTGGCATCTTGCCCTTCGGCCATATGGTTTCCCTTTCTCCTGCCATCAGGCAGAAAGACACGAAAAGGAGGGTAAACAGCGAGAAAAATCTTTTCATATCAGTCAAATATTATTTCACACACAAACTTAATAAATAATTATATAAATCCGTCAACACGCAGCAAAACATAAGCAACTATAACTCAGTCTCTTACGTAAAATGCCTGCCGTCGCGTGGCAGCAGGCATTTTAGATAAAGCGCTAGTGCTCAATTACTTGAAGAGGAGCTGTGCGAATGTGTTGAGATAATATCTCCAGTTGTACCACACGTGACCTCCGTCGCTTGCGAAGAGTGTGTGCTCCATATCGTTTCTCTTGAGGATCTCGACCATAGTCTCTGTGCCTGGCCAAGCGAAGTCGTCAGTACCGCAGCCGATCCAGTAGAGCTTGTAGCCAGCCTTCTTGATAGCCTGCATCTGAGCGTCAACGCCTTCGCCGTCACGCATACCGCAGCTCATAGGGCAGATGTAGTCGAATACGCCTGGGAAGAGCATTGTAGCAGCTGTAGTGTGACCACCACCCATAGAAAGACCTGCGATAGCACGTGCAGACTTCTTAGGAATAGCGCGGTAGTTCTTCTCTACGAAAGGAATGATCTCAGTAACGAGGCTCTTTACATATGCGTTTGCAAAAGCAGGATCGCGATAGTTGATGTAGCTTGTAGGAAGGTTGAGAGTTACAGCTGCCTGCTGGCCAGGGTTGCCGTTTGGCATAACTACGATCATAGGCTCTGCAAGACCCTTCTCGATAAGGTTGTCAAGGATCTGAGCTGTGCGGCCCATTGAAGTCCAGGCTTCCTCGTCACCGCCACCACCGTGAAGGAGATAAAGAACAGGATACTTGGTCTTCTTGGAAGTCTCGTAGCCGTAAGGAGTGTACACAGTCATTCTTCTGTTGAGGCCGAGGAGTTCGCTGTCATACCATACGTGCGAAACAGAACCTCTCTTGTTAGCCTCCTTATAGTTCTCAGAACGCTCTCCGTCAACAAGGAGCATACTCAGATAGCGTGTTCCGTCGCGCTGCATAAGGACATTGCTAGGGTCGCTCATAGCAACTCCGTCTACGATGAAATGATAGGTGTAGATCTCCGGTGTCGGAGCCGGAATGCTTACTTCCCAAATATAGTTCTCACCTCTTCTGAGCTGAGCTGTGTCAAAATAGCTTGGCATCCAGGAACCGTAAAGCTTCACGTCAGTCGCATACTCTGCTCTGAGACGGAAAGTAACGGTGTCATTCTTTACCTCAGGGGATACAACAGAAACACGGCGGAAGTTCGCAAGTTCCTGTGCGTTGACTGCAAGCACCATAAAGGCAGCAGCCAGAAGTGTTATAAATCTTTTCATAATAATGTGGTTTAGTGTTATAGTACAAACTTACATAAAAACTTTCGTTTTTACGCCCGTTAGAATAAAAATCAAGCCCACATACTATCTTTAAAGGTCAAAAGCGGTCATGACTTCTCAGCCAGCCGCACATCTAACGTAGAACGAGGTCTATGCCTCAAAAAT
>JAFZED010000013.1 GCA_017560825.1 Bacteroidales bacterium
CGCGTCGAAGAGCAGGGTGCCTTCCGGCTGCTTCAGAGGCATATCCGGGGTCCAGTCCACTTCCTCAACAGTCACAGCAGCACCATTGAAATGATAGGTTCCGGCACAGCGTACCGGCATAATATCCTTGACCTGAGCGCAAGGAACAACCGAAGCCGGACTTTCCGAAGGCTCCACCCTGAGATGCTCTCTCTCTGTAAAAAGAATATGCGTCTGCGACTCGAAGCGCTTTCCCGAAATGGTACGCTCTGAAAGAAGGAGGTTTTCCAAAGAGGCGAGGACGGCAGAATTGAACCCGAAAGGTTCAAGGATATAATAAAGGATATACCTCCAGCGCGGAGCCGCCAGCAGAGCCGGCAGGCTGACGGTCAGCCTGTCCCCGGACCTTGAGACAATCTTTTCACTGGCCGCACGGCAGTAATCCTCAACTATACCCGAAGCATCCTCGAAATAGGAAGCCTCACGATTCAAAGTCCTTATGAATGAAGGATTTATAGATTCAAATATAGGAAAGACATCATTTCTGAGCCTGTTCCTTTTATACTCCGACATCGCATTTGTGCGGTCCTCGCGATAGCGCACCTTATGCGCGAATGCATATCCCTCGATCTGCTTGCGTGTACACTTGAGAAGAGGACGCAGGAGAAGGGCAGCCGAACCTGGTGCGCAAGGAAGAGGAGAGGTCAGAGACATTCCTGTAACTCCCTTCAGGCCAGAACCCCTGAGCAGATTCAGCAGCAGGGTCTCCGCATTATCATTGGCATTGTGAGCTACTGCAACCGCTTTGTAACCGTGCTGCGAGCACAGTTGGGCAAACCAGCCGTACCTCAGTTCGCGCGCTGCCATCTCTATGCTGATGCCATTGTCAGAAGCATATTTTTCTGTATCAAATGAAGTTATATGCAAAGGCACCGAGTGCTCACGGGCCCAGTCGGCCACGAGCGCCTCATCCCCGTCGCTTTCTTCGCCACGGAGACGGAAATTGCAGTGCGCAACCGCAAAAGGCACCCTATCCTCCAGCGACTGGAAGAGATCTGCCATACACATAGAGTCGACGCCTCCGCTGACCGCCAGAAGCAGCACGGGAGCATCAGCAGAAAAGGCTGACCATTCGTTGATCAGCCCCTTCAGTTCTTCTATTGCCGCAGCAAAATTTCTTTGCATATATATGTCTTTTTATATTACCTGTCGGCTATTTTCCTGCCCAAGTCCAGGTGAAGCCGAAGAGGAGTGACTGCTTGAACTGCACTCTCTGCTTGGTAAGTCCGTCCTTATCACTATAGATCAGCACCTTGTCATCGTAGATCATATTGGTGGTGAAAGTGAGGGAGAAGTACTTTGCAAGCTTCCAGTCGAAACGGTTATCCCAGTTCACACGGATGTCCTGAGCCTTGTCAAGGTAGTTGGAGAAGAGGACCAGCTGTGAAGTGTACTTGAAGTTGTCATTTACATTCACCGCAGCATCCGCCTTCAGCTGGGTACCGAACTCGAATCTCGAGCTCTTGTAGTACTGGCCGATGAGCGAAGGATCACCCGATGCCATATCTGCCTGGAACTTTTCCAGAGTCTCAGGAGACATCTTTTCTTCATCCTTGTACGGCCTCTTCAGGTCCATACCGTAGTTCTTCCTCAAGTCCTCATTCCTGACGATCACCACACCTCCTGTAAGAGGGGCAAGGTTGAGTGACAGCCACTTATAAGGCTTGAAGTCAATACCGAGCGCGAGGTTTGTATATGCCGGAGCAAGGAAACCTGACTTCACTTTACGCGCATCTTTCCACAATCCGATCTTGTCCTTGCGGTTGAGTTCCTCGAGACTTGCAAAGCCGTCCGGCACTGCAGGAGTAAGGTAGTCGTAACCGGTTGTGAACTGCGACTTGAAGTCATAGTTGGCAGAGAAGTAGATGTTCTTCATCTCTGCATTCTTGTAACCGAGCTTGCTCTCAAGATAGATGCGGTCATCACTCTTCTGAAGGATAGGCTTTGACGATGCATAGACAAAACCATAGTCCAGCTGGAGACGGTTGTTCCAGAACAGGTCATCCTTCTTATAGTTGGCATTTCCATCCACGAAAGCCTGTAGAGTCACGGTGTTGTCACCACCGGCCGCCCAGTTGGTAAGGGTTGTCTGGCCGTACTTGATGTTGGTCTTCAACGACTCTGTCCAATAGTCCGGCTTCACTTCTTCCGGAACGACTTCAGGGGCATCCACCGCAGCGGCAGCGGCTGCGATTGCAGCCTTCTGCGCGTCGGTAAGCTCCTGCGCTGAGAGCATCTGTGCAAAGCACAGAGCGATAGCGCATATTAACACTACACTTTTCTTCATCATATTTATTTTCTTATATATCAATTAGTAAGAGATTGCGAAGAGAACGCGGCGCTGCGAAGGCTTTCCTGTGTAGATACACTTGCCTTCCTCCTCGCACACTGCGCTGTCAACAGGAATACAACGAATTGTAGCCTTTGTCTCCTCCTTGATCTTCTCCTCAGTCTCAGGAGTTCCGTCCCAGTGGCAGAGAAGGAAACCACCCTTGGTGATCTCTTCCTTGAACTCTTCCCAAGTGTCCACCTTGCGGATGCTGTCGTCACGGAACTTGAGAGCCTTTGCGTAGATGTTGTCCTGGATCTCGTCAAGGAGAGCTGCGATTCTGTCTGCAATTCCCTCCTGAGAGTATGAAGCCTTCTCGCAAGTGTCACGACGGGCAAGCTCTACTGTGCCGTTCTCAAGGTCACGTCCACCCATTGCAAGACGTACAGGGACTCCCTTGAGCTCCCACTCTGCGAACTTGAATCCCGGACGGAGAGTGTCACGGTTGTCGATCTTCACGCTGATGCCCTTTGCCTCGAGTTCCTTCTTGAACTCGTACATCTTGTCGAGGATGCCGTTGTTCACAGTCTCATCCTTTCCTGTGATAGGAACCATCACCACCTGGATAGGAGCGAGCTTTGGAGGAAGCACGAGACCGTTGTCGTCGCCGTGAGCCATAATGAGGGCACCCATAAGACGGGTTGAAACTCCCCAAGATGTTGCCCACACGTACTCCTGCTTGCCTTCCTTGTTGGTGAACATCACATCGAATGCCTTTGCGAAGTTCTGGCCGAGGAAGTGTGATGTACCTGCCTGCAGAGCCTTTCCGTCCTGCATAAGGGCCTCGATGGTCATTGTGTCAAGAGCTCCTGC
>JAFZED010000014.1 GCA_017560825.1 Bacteroidales bacterium
GCCTTGAAGGCTGATTTGATAGTCATCGCCTCAATCCTCTTCCTGAGTGCCTCAAGCCTGTTTCTTTGCTCAAGTTCCCAACGAAGGTCTGTCAGTCTCTCTTCGATTATATCTCCGGATGCCCTGAGGATTCTTGCGAATCTTTCAGGGTCGTTCATATATTCATCAACCGTCTTCAGATAGTCCTGATGGTCATAACCATACTTCTGGAGGATCGGCTCATAGACAAGCGAGGTGTCGGCAATCCTCCTGACATCCGGCCTCGAGTTTATCCACTGGTCGGTCATCAGCATTTCTGCATAAATCGCAGCCATCTTGCTGCGCGGAATGACGTCTGCCCTATCCGTCGAACAGGAAGCAGCCATCACAGCCACAACAAGAAATGCCACGATATGTTGCAGTAAAACTTTCATCTTTATCTCAATGTAGCTCCAAATTCGTTCTGGAATGTAGAAAGAAGCTTGCTCATTACTCTTTCTACATCATTGTCTGTCAGTGTCTTGTCAAGATCCTGAAGCACAAAGCTCAAAGCATACTGCTTCTTGCCCTCTGCGATCTTGTCACCTCTGTAGACATCAAAGAGGCCTACCTGCTTGAGGAGCTTCTTTCCTACACGGAAGGCGCTCTTGCGGAGGTCTGCATAGCTTACAGACTCGTCAAGAAGGATAGCAAGGTCTCTTCTTACCTCAGGGAACTTAGGGAGCTCCTTGTACTTGATCTTGTTTCTCTTCACAAGCTCGAAGAGTGCAGGCCAGCTGATCTCAGCCGCAAAAACAGGCTGCTTGATACCGAACTGCTTAAGTCTTGCAGGCGAGATCGTACCCATAACCGCGAGAGGCTGATGCGAACCCGGAAGGTTATATGCGAGGCCTTCGCTGAAGAGGTCAGCTGGAGCAGCCTCAGTCTCAAGTGAATATATGTCACAGCCGAAACGCTTCAGGAGAAGCTCGAGGTAACCCTTGAGCTGGAAGTAGTTGCCCTTGCCAGGATCTACTCTCCAAGACTTGTCAGGCTGGCCGCTCATAAAGAGGGCAAAGCAAGTGTGCTCCTCGTAAGACTCGAGGGTCTTGCCGTCAGTTTCAGGCTTGAATGAATATACAGAACCGTACTCGAAGGTCTTGATGTTTGTGATCTGACGGTTGATGTTGTAGGCAACCACCTCAAGACCGTTAAGGATGAGGGTCTGTCTCATTACATTGAGGTCAGAACTGAGCGGATTCATAATCCTTACACACTTTTCCTCAGGGAAAGTCTTGAGCTTAGAGTAGTAGTCTGACTTTGTGAGGGAGTTGTTCATTGTCTCCACGAATCCGTTTGCTGCAAGGAAGTCTGAGATAGACTTTCTAACCTGCTCTGGCTCAGGCTTCTGAGGAGCATTTACAGACATTCTCATTGCCTGCGGCAACTCGATGTTGTTATATCCATATATACGGAGAATCTCCTCAACGACGTCGCACTCGCGATAAACGTCGATCATATATGAAGGGACAGCCACCTTTGCGCCTGTCTCGGTCTTTTCGATGAATTCATATGCGAGGCCTTCGAGGATGGCTTCGATCACTTCGTGACCGAGCTTCTTTCCTACGAAATTCTCGATGCGCGCATAGTCGAGGTCAACGACCTTCTTCTCGATCTTCTCAGGGTAGAACTGCTGCATTCTACCGACGATCTGACCACCTGCGAGCTCCTGGATAAGGAGAGCTGCACGCTTTGCTGCGTACTCAACTACGAGAGGGTCTGCACCACGCTCATAACGGAAAGACGCATCTGTCTTGAGGCCGTGTCTCTTTGAGCTCTTTCTGATTGAAACAGGGTTGAAATAAGCGCTCTCGAGGAATACATCCACTGTAGACTCTGTCACGCCTGACTCTTCACCTCCGAATACACCTGCGAGGCACATAGGCTTCTGGGTATTTGCAATCATAAGGTCAGCTGCAGAAAGTGTTCTCTCCACACCGTCAAGTGTAACGAACTTCTCACCTTCCTCTGCTCTGCGGACTACCACCTTGCCGCCTTCGATCTTCGATGCGTCAAACGCGTGGAGAGGCTGGCCGATCTCGTGGAGGACGAAGTTGGTGATGTCCACGATGTTGTTGATAGGTCTGAGACCGATCGCAAGGAGCTTCTTCTGGAGCCACTCAGGAGAAGCAGCCACCTTTACGCCCTTGATTGTTGTTCCTGTGTATCTTGGAGCGCCGTCAGCTGCAGTCACCTCCATAGGGATTGCACCCTCCTGGTCATTGTCTGCCCAAGCTGAAACGTCCGGCATATTGAACTTGCAAGGCACACCATTGTGCTTGAGGTAAGCGTAGAGGTCACGCGCCACACCGATGTGAGACGCAGCGTCCACACGGTTTGCTGTAAGACCGATCTCGATGATCGCGTCAGTTGCAAGGCCGAGGTACTCCTTTGCCGGTGTTCCTGGCACTGCCTCCGGATCGAGGACCATAATGCCGTCGTGAGACTCACCTATGCCGAGCTCGTCTTCAGCGCAGATCATACCGAATGACTCTACTCCTCTGATCTTAGACTTCTTGATCTTGAAATCCTCACCAAGGACTGTTCCTACTGTTGCAAGAAGGACCTTCTGTCCGGCTGCCACGTTAGGTGCACCGCAGACTACCTGAAGAAGCTCAGGAGCGCCTGTGTTAAGCTTAGTGATGTGGAGGTGGTCAGAATCCGGGTGCTCCACGCACTCGATAACCTCTGCCACGATTACGCCGGCAAGGCCGCCGGGAATCTCTTCTACCTGTTCGAGTGAATCGACCTCAAGTCCGATTGAAGTCAAAGCCTCAGCAATCGCCTCTGGAGTGAGGTAGCACTCAAGATAGTCTTTGAGCCAGTTGTACGATATTGTCATATGTTTATATTTTTAAAATTTCCTATGGATTATTCGAGATCCTCCTTGGTGAAGAGGGACTTTACAAATTCGCGCTTGTTGAAGACCTTCAGGTCGTCGATGCCTTCGCCTATACCAACGAACTTGATCGGAACGCGGAACTGGTCTACGATGCCGACCACCACGCCGCCTTTTGCTGTACCGTCAAGCTTGGTGATAGCCAAAGCCGAGATGTCGGTAGCCTTTGAGAACTCCTTTGCCTGCTGGAATGCATTCTGGCCTGTTGAGCCGTCGAGTACAAGAAGAACCTCGTGCGGTCCGTCCGGTACTACCTTTCTGATGACATTGCGGATCTTTGTAAGCTCGTTCATCAGGTCGATACGGTTATGAAGACGTCCTGCTGTGTCGATAAGGACTACATCAGCATTCTTTGCCACAGCTGACTTGACAGTGTCGAAAGCCACAGACGCTGGGTCAGAACCCATATCCTGCTTCACTATGTCCACTCCGGCACGCTCAGCCCAGATAGTAAGCTGGTCTACTGCAGCAGCGCGGAAAGTGTCCGCCGCACCCACCACGACCTTCTTGCCCTGCGCCTGAAGGCGGCTGGCAAGCTTGCCGATGGTAGTGGTCTTGCCCACTCCGTTCACTCCTACGACCATAATGACATACGGCTTCTTTGAGAAGTCAAACGGAACCACCTGATCATCGGCAGTCTCATCTTCCTTCACGTTCAGAAGCATTGCTATCTCATCACGGAGAATCTCGATAAGTTCATCGAGAGACACGTATTTATCACGGCTGACCCTCTCCTCAAGATTCTCAATGATCTTGAGAGTGGTGTCAACTCCCATATCCGTTGCAAGGAGGGCCTCCTCTATCGCATCAAGCAGATCATCATCCACTTTTGCCTTTCCGACAATAGCCCTCGAGAGCTTCTGGAAGAAGCCCATATTGGTCTTTTTTACTCCTTTATCAAAAATACCCATAAAGTTTCACATTAACTCGCAAATATAATACTTTTTATGCGCATAAAAAAGGGTGGCATAGCTGAATCTGTCAACTATGCCACCCTTTAAAGTGCTATCTTGAAAGAATTATTTCTTTGCGAAGAACTCCTTAGTCTCTGTCTCCTCGAGGAGCTGCTCTGTGAATACATAAGCACCTGTCTTTGGAGACTTGTCCATACGGATACACTTAACCATCTTCTTGAGTGTACCGGCCTTGAAGGTTGCGACTGCTTTCTTTGCCATTTGTTAATCCTCCTTAATTATTTAATCTCACGATGAAGAGTAACCTTCTTCAGGAAAGGATTGTACTTCTTACGCTCCAGACGCTGAGTTGTGTTCTTCTTGTTCTTAGTTGTGATGTATCTTGAGATACCTGGTACACCGCTCTCTCTCTGCTCAGTGCACTCAAGGATGACCTGCACCCTGTTACCTTTAGCTTTCTTTGCCATAATCCAAAAAATTAAACAAGGTTAATAAATCCTTTCTTCTGAGCGTCTTTGATTGTAGCATCGAGACCGTTCTTCTCGATTGTTCTCATACCTTTGCAAGACACCTTAAGTGTGATGAATCTCTGCTCCTCCTCTGACCAGAACTTCTTGGTCTTGAGGTTAAGGGCGAAAATACGCTTTGTGCGTCTCTTAGAATGGGAAACGTTGTTTCCTACCATTCTCTTTCTACCTGTAACTTGACAAACCTTTGCCATTGTATATAACTTTTTTAATTAATTCATTATTAGCGGGCTGCAAATATCGGATAAAAAAATCGCAATTGCAAAATTTCTATACAAATTTGAAAAACCTGCGCCATCTTATGTTATTCGGGAAAGTCTTGTTCCCGTCGATGGAGAGCCAGATCAATGCGGGTTTTCCGACTATATGATCTTCAGGTACGAATCCCCAGTATCTTGAGTCGAGGGAATTGTGCCTGTTGTCTCCCATCATAAAGTAATAATCCTGAGAAAATGTGTAACTGCGAGCTTCTTCTCCGTTGATAAGGATCTTTCCGTCTTTGACCTCGAGAGTGTTTCCTTCGTATGAAGTGATTATCCTTTCATAGAGAGGAAGGTTCTCTGCTGTCAGTTCTACGGTTGCTCCTTTCTTAGGCATCCAAAGAGGTCCGAAATTGTCTCTTGTCCACTTGTAGTCAGATGAGAACGGGAAGATGGTCTTTTCCGAATCCGGATAATCGGCCGGCCAGACATCTATGTTCTGCTTCACTGAGACCACATTCTGGAAAGTCTTGATCTTGTCAAGCATCTCCGCTGTGAGAGGCATTGCAGGATAGCCTGGAAGTTTCTGGTCAAACCAAAGTTCCGAAGCATTGACTCCGAGCTTGTCGAGGAAGACAGGGTTGATTCTCTGGCCGTTTGTGATGACCTCATAGGAGTTCTGGACTCCCGGCCACACTTCCTGTGCCTGTGAATTTATGTAGACCTGACCGTCTCTTATCTCGAGAGTGTCTCCTGCCACTGCAACACATCTTTTGACATAATGGTCCTTCTTGTCTGAAGGTCTCACCTTCACATCTCCGTACAGCTTGTGAGCGTAATCACGTCCATACATTCTGATGATGGTGTAGTAGTCAGCAGCCGGTTCGCGGACGAACACTGTGTCACCGTGTGGAAATCCGAACACCACATAATCGCCTTCCTCTACCTGTCCGAAGCCCTTGAGCCTCTTGTAATCTGACTGGATAAGTGTCGAATACGACTCCTTTGATCCGATTACGTTATGTGTGAAAGGTATGGTCAGAGGCGTCTGCGGCATCTTTGGACCATATGCAAGCTTGCTTACGAACAGGTGGTCACCTGTGTAGAGCGAGCTTTCCATAGAAGATGAAGGAATCTTGAAAGCCTGGAAGAAGAACGTATTGATGAACGTTACTACTACGACAGCAAAGATTATTGCATCTATCCAGTCCAGCAGTGCGTTTCTCTTTTCACCTTCCTTGTACTCCTTTTTCCAGAACAGCCATTTCACCTTGCGGGTGATGTGGTGATCGAAGATAGGAACAAGTCCGAAGAGCCACCAATAATTTCCGAGCCAGATTACCCACAATATGTAGAGGACTGCCCAGAAGCCGAACCTTGCCCATTTATTGTGGTATAATTCCTTCAAGCTCATCAGTCAAACTATTTTACAGAATTGATGATAGCCTCAAATGCCTGAGGATTGTTCATAGCAAGGTCTGCAAGAACTTTACGGTTCAAACCGACATTCTGCTTTGCGAGACGACCCATAAGCTGAGAATAAGTCATACCGTACTGACGTGCAGCAGCGTTGATTCTCTGGATCCAAAGTGCGCGGAATGAGCGCTTCTTGTTCTTACGATCACGATAAGCATAAGAGAGACCCTTCTCGTAGGTGTTCTTTGCTACCGTCCAAACATTCTTTCTTGAAAGAAAATTACCGCGGGTTCTTTTAAGAATCTTCTTGCGGCGTGCCCTTGAGGCAACTGAATTTAC
>JAFZED010000015.1 GCA_017560825.1 Bacteroidales bacterium
ACGAAGTCAACAACCTCCTCAGGCTTAGTGTAAGTGTGGTGGTCTGAGCTAACCTCATCCTCAACACCTGCAAGTACTCCGAGCTCACCCTCAACTGTTACGTCGAACTGGTGTGCGTACTCAACAACCTTCTTAGTAAGAGCTACGTTCTCGTCATACTCGAGGTGTGAACCGTCGATCATAACTGAAGAGAAGCCCATATCGATACAGCTCTTGCAAGTCTCGAAAGAGTCACCGTGATCGAGGTGAAGAACGATCTGTGGGTTCTCCCAACCGAGCTCCTTAGCGTACTCTACAGCACCCTCTGCCATATAACGGAGAAGAGTCTGGTTAGCATACTGACGAGCACCCTTTGAAACCTGGAGGATAACTGGAGACTTAGTCTCAGCAGCTGCTGAGATGATAGCCTGGAGCTGCTCCATATTGTTGAAGTTGAATGCAGGGATGGCGTAGCCACCGTCGATTGCCTTAGCGAACATTTCTTTGGTGTTCACAAGACCAAGTTCTTTGTAAGAAATCATAGTTCTATTAATTTGTTTAAAAATCGATTGCTTGTCTTAAAATCTTGGCAAAATTAATTATTTTTGCCTAAAATTGAAATAATAATACCAAGATTCTTTACATCACTTCGTTTCAAACACCTGTTACCTCACCCAGAACTGGGCCGACAGGTAAAAACGGACATAAGAATCAGCAAAATACAACGCCCTATGAGCAACAAAGTCATCATCTTCTCCGCTCCCTCAGGAGCCGGCAAAAGCACCATAGTAAACCATCTCCTCAAACTCCGCGAGGAGCTCGAATTCTCCATTTCAGCCACCTCCAGAGCCCCAAGAGGACAGGAGCAGCACGGAGTCGAGTACTATTTCTTCACGGCTGACCAGTTCCGTCAGATGATTGCTGAAGACAAGTTCGTGGAATATGAGGAAGTCTATGCAGGCTCATTCTACGGCACCCTCAGGTCTGAAGTAGAAAGGATATGGGCAAAAGGACACGCCATCGTATTTGACATCGACGTACAGGGTGGAGTGAACCTCAAGAGGATCTTCGGCGAGCAGGCACTTTCCGTGTTCATCCAGGCTCCGTCGGTGGAGGTGCTCCGCGAGAGGCTGGTAGGCCGCGGCACCGACACAGAGGAGGCCATCGAAAGAAGGGTTGCCAAGGCGGCTTCGGAGATGGAATTCGCCGCAGGCAAATTCGACTATGTACTTGTAAATGACAACCTTGAAACAGCTTTCGCAGAAGCCGAGAAGGTCATCGGAGAATTCTTGGAAAAATAGCACGAGCGCACAGCACCCGCAAAAATCAATGAACTTAACTGTCGCAAGTGCGAAAGTACCTTGTTTTTGAGACCTTTAGGTCGATAGTAAGTCCCCTTTCCGAGAAAGGGGATTTAGGGGAAAGGTAACGTAAACATAGAAGGTGCGGTGGGAAGAAGTTTCGCAAGTTTCACCGACCTTCAAGAATCAACATTTTACCACTTGCGAAACTTGAGCCTATGAACATAGCAGTCTACTCAGGATCATTCAATCCCCTTCACATAGGCCACCTGGCCATAATGAAGTACCTGACCGAAGAGGCCGGGTACGATTGTGTCTACCTGATAGTGTCGCCCAAGAACCCTCTGAAAGACGGCATAAGCAGCGCCACAGGAAGGGAAAGATTTGAGGCTGCCCAGGAAGCTGTCAGAAGGCATAAAGGGCTGAAAGTCAAGACAGACGACATCGAACTCTCAATGCCGGAACCGCACTATACGATCCGCACGCTCGACGCTCTGAAAGAAAGGGAACCAGACAACCATTTCACATTCATAATGGGAGCCGACAACCTCGCAGGCATAAGGAAATGGCGCGAGTACAGGAGGCTGCTGACCGAATTCGGCTGTGCCGTATATCCCCGTCAAGGCCACGACCTCGCCGCGATCAAGGGAGACCTTCTGAACGAAGACCCGTCATATCGTATAAATATAATGAACGCGAAGATGGTGGATATATCATCGAGCGAAATACGCGAGGGCCAGGCACGGGGCGAGGATATGTCAGCGTGGCTGATGTAACCCCGACCCGACACAGTCCGGCCACCTCACCACAGACGCACCACATCCCACCACAGGCGCTGTTCACAACGGCCGTACATCAGTACAACCAAATATATTCACAATCGCACAACACCCAAAGCATATATTTACGATATTTATGGCCTTATAACCCAATATGGCCCTATATAACCACAACGACATTCAATATATACAGAAAACCAATCATACAGAACAATGAATATAAGGAAATTCTTCGCTGCGCTGATGGCAGCCTTCATTTCTATGGCACTCGTTGCCTGCAATCCTACCCCGGACCCTGTTGTTCCTGACGACGACAAGGAACAGACTGATGAAAATCCTGACAAGGAAGAACCTGGTAAGGAGGAAGAGGACGAGCCTAAAGACCCTGTCGCCGCTCTCGAGCTGGACGGCTATGCAATATTCTTTGTTGACCGCACCTCCTGGGGCGCGACCCACATCTACGGATGGAACAGCGCTGACGGCAGCGTGACCAACGGATGGCCGGGCAACGCCGTGACCGGAACCGTCGACATCAACGAAGTGACCTATAAATATGTGGATATGGGCAAGTCACGCAATGACAAGACAATGAAGCTCATATTCAACTGCAACTCGTCACAGAACACCCAGGACGGCTATGAGGTGACTATGAACCGCCACTATTTCTTCAAGATCACTGACGACTCGGCTGAGGAAATTGATCCATATTTCTCAGAGGAGGCAGGTGAGGCATTCACTCTCTCTGCAACCTCTGCAAGCTTCGAGAGCCTCCCTACCGGTGGCAAATCCCTCACACTCTCTGCAAAGGACTATGACTGGACCATCGACTTCGCCGGAAACGACTGGCTTGTTATGGTAGACGAGAACGGCGAGAAAGTGACTTCAGGCAAGAAGAGCGGAAAGGCCCAGTACCTCACTCTCTATGCTACCCCTAACGGCCTCAAGACCAAACGCGAAGGTAAGTTTACACTGTCTTCATCCGACAATAGCCAGAAGATAGAATTCAGCGTATCACAGGCCGCTGCCAAGGCACCGCTCCTGAGCCAGTGGGTATTCCGTGACAACAAGAACACCTACTCTGTGTCGTGGCCATATATGCAGGTAATCGGCGCAACAGACGAATCAGCAGGCCAGATCACTGTAGTCCGCGGCGAGGAAAATGCAGAGACTCCATTCGTATGCAAGGTAGTAGGAAACAACCCTAACGTCTCCACTATGGTGGAAGGCGACTACTGGCTTTACACCTTTGACGCTTCCATTGACGCAGGTTCTGTAATTGCATTCAATGCGACTATGGCAGGCGACAAGAAGGCTCCTAAGTACTTCATCGTAGAGTACCTTGACGGCGGAGTCTGGAAATCTACAGAGGAAGACCTCCTCACAGCAGAAGAAGACGCTTCAGTAAAATACACCTACAAGCTCTCTGGAGAGGTTTCGACAGGTTCGCCTGACACTTATCAGTACACAACAGTAATGCAGACCTGCCGTTTCGAGAATGCTGCAGACAAGGTGCAGATCAGATGCCGCGCAGTCGGTGACATCACCTGCGACGGAAGCCGTCAGGACATCAATGCAACATCAAACGCTGCCTGCAGCCTTCCTGACTTCGGTTTCACTGCATCAGACGTGCAGCTCTACCCTGATGTCGAGATCACTCAGACCAAGAAGGTCCTCATTCTCGGCAACTCATTCCACTACTACTTCAACCCTATGTTTATGCTCAGAGAGATAGCCTGGAGTCAGGGTATCGACCTCAAGATCACAGCACACGTGAAGGGTTCGCAGTCGTTCGAGAAGCATCTCCAGCTCTCAAACTCTCTTGAAGCAGTACGCAAGGGCGGCTACGACTTCGCAATCATCCAGGACCAGAGCAAGAACCCGGCAAGACTTGCTGACGACCCTGCAGGATATGCAAAAGTACGCGAGAACTGCGTGGAGCTTGCGAATATGATCCGTCAGTACTCGCCTGAGTGCGACGTAATCCTCGACCTCACCTGGGCATATCCAAACTCAGACAACACTTATGGCGGCTACGGCAGCTATGACAACTTCGACCAGCTCCTCTACAACGGAGTTATGGATATGGCGGTTGCTGCAGGCTGCAGAGTCGCACCTGTCGGAATGGCATTCGCCCAGTCACGAAAGGAGCATTCAAATTGGAGTCTCTACTTCTCTGGAGACGGCCTCCACCCTACCCGCACAAGCGCCTTCCTTGAGGCCTGCGTCGAGTATGTCACTATGTTCGGCCTTGAGTTCAAGACACCGGATGTAAACTGCAACGTAGCGGCAGACCGTGCCAAGTATATGAGATCGCTCGCCGAGAGCATCGTGTTCAACAATCCTGACACTGTAAATCCAAAGTAAAACTCACACTATAACAACCAAGAAAATATGTTAAAAGGAAAACTCAGGACACTGCTTTGCATAGCACTGCTGTCCATCTCAGCATCCCTTTTCGCCCAGCAGGCGAAAAACGTCGCTTACCAGGATGCCGAAGTACGTTTCACAGTCATCACAGACGGAGTAATCCGCCTCGAGTGGCAGCCTGAGGGCAAATTCACCGACCTGCCTTCATTCGTAGCCTCTGAGCGCAACTACCCTGAAGTGGACTACAAAGTGAAGACCAGCGGTAAGAAGGTAACCATCCAGACCGCAAAAATGACTCTGGAATATAAGACAGGAACCGGCAAGTTCACAGCATCCAACCTCGTGATCAAGGCCAAGGACGGCTTCTTCACCTGGAAACCGGGTATGAAGCAGCAGGGCAACCTCAAGGGTACATTCAGAACCCTCGACGGTCTTGACGGCGACGTACAGACTCAGAACTGGGTAGCGGATATGAAGCAGGGCGAGACCCGCCAGTTCGAAGAAGGAGTCATCGCTAAAGACGGCTGGACTCTTATCGACGAGTCTGAAAGCTACCTTTTCGACGAGTCCGAGTGGGCTTGGGTAAAGGAAAGAGAAGCAAAGAAATGCCAGGACTGGTACTTTATGGCATATGGCCACGACTACAAGGCTGCCCTGAAGGACTTCACCGTGTTTGCAGGCAAGATGCCTCTTCCTCCACGCTTCACCTTCGGTTACTGGTGGAGCCGTTACTGGGCTTACTCTGACAAGGAGCTCCGCAACCTCGTGGACAAATTCCACACATTCAACATTCCTCTCGACGTGCTCGTAGTAGATATGGACTGGCACTACACAGACGCAGGACGTGGCGGCTGGACAGGCTGGACCTGGAACAAGTCCATCTTCCCTGATCCTGAGAAGTTTATGGGCTATCTCAGGGACAACGACCTTAAGGTAACTCTCAACCTGCACCCTGCAGACGGTTTCGACCACTGGGAGCAGAGCTACCCATCACTTGCAAAGAGCCTTGGCAAGGACCCTGAAGGCAAGGACAGAATCGAGTGGATCAACTCTGACAAGGAGTTTATGGCCAATATGTTCGAGCAGGTGCTTCACCCTATGCAGAAGGAAGGTGTAGACTTCTGGTGGCTTGACTGGCAGCAGCACGTCTATGACACAAAGCTCAAGAAACTTCACAACACCTGGTGGATCAACTACGCATTCTTCACAGATATGGAGCGCAACGGCGACAAACGTCCTCTCCTCTACCACCGTTGGGGCGGCCTCGGAAACCACCGCTACCAGATCGGTTTCTCAGGAGACGCGACCATCACCTGGAAGTCCCTCGAGTTCCAGCCATATTTCACAGCCACAGCCTCTAACGTGCTCTACGGCTATTGGAGCCACGACATCGGAGGTCACCTTGACCAGGGCAACGGAATCGACCCTGAAATGTACACACGCTGGCTCCAGTACGGCGGATTCAGCCCTGTAATGCGTACACACAGTTCGAAGAGCGGTTCGCTCAACAAGGAGCCGTGGGTGTTCGAGGAGAAATATGCGGAAGTGATCAGAAACACCGTACGTCAGAGATACGAAATGGCACCATATATATATACTATGGCCCGCAAGGGATATGACGAAGGCCTCTCACTCTGCCGTCCACTCTATTACGACTATCCTGAATGCCAGGAGGCATATGACTTCAGAAGCCAGTATATGTTCGGTGACGATATGCTCATCGCACCTATCACCAAGCCGGCTGACGAAAGCGGCTTCGCAACAATGGATATATGGCTCCCTGAGGGCAGCTGGTACGAGCTCCACACAGGCACTCTCCTCGAAGGCGGTGCAGTAGTAAAGCGTCATTTCGCCATCGACGAATATGGTATATATATCAAGGCCGGTTCAGTGCTTCCATTCTACAACGACACAGTGAACAACCTCAACGGCAATGATGAAGAGATCATCGTCACTGTCTTCCCTAAGGGCAACGGTTCATTCACTATGTATGAGGATGCCGGAAACGACAAGAACTACGCGACAGAGTACGCAACTACAGTCCTCACATCGCAGTGGAACGGCACAGAGCAGACCATCACCATCGCTCCACGCCAGGGCAGCTATAAGGATATGCCTGCAGAGCGCAGCTTCAAGGTAAAGGTTATGGGTACAGCAGCACCTGCAGCAGTTGCAGTAAACGGCAAGGCAGCAGCATTCGAGTATGACGGTTACGACCTCTCATTCACTGTTGACGTACCTGTAGCAGACTGCGCAGCAGAGAAGGTGATCACAATCACCTACCCTTGCGAGAACACTGCACTTGCACAGGGCGTCGTAGGTCTCTCACGCAGAATCGCACGCAGCATCGAAGCCCTCAAGTTCCGCACAGGAGCTGACCCTATCGACGCTCTCGCCAACCTCGGTTCAGTAAACGAGGCCATCCTCTACAACCCTGAAAAGGCAGCCGAGCTTGCAGCAGATTTCATTAAGGGATATGAAAACCTCCCTGAAATCCTCAAGCAGCAGCCACGCCTGAAGGAAGCCGACATCGAATGGTTCCTCACCCACTGCGGCTGGAACCTCAAATAAAGTCCCCACACACAAATCAAGCGTCCCCCGGCACCCACCGAGGGACGCTTTGTCATATCCATAGCCAAACCTTAAGCCACGTCAATCGTGCTCACAGAGCCTATATGGCACATTCGTGTGGCCCAAGGTCATTTACAACTGACCTTAGGCCACGCGAATCGCATATATATGCAACCAGAGCCACTTTAGCGTGGCCTAAGGTTTCGCAGAACCGCTGCCGAACTTGCCATTTATCTGCAAAACTCCTAACTTTACACAGCTAAATCGCAATTTAGTTATGGAATTGGAAATATTGCCACATAACTCTCGTTATATCTAAAAACAATGCATATGAAAAGGATTCTCCAAATGGTAGGGATGTCGCTGACAATGCTCATATTGGCATCCTGCGCTGAAAAACTCGAAAGCAATTCGATAAAGTCTGAATCTTA
>JAFZED010000016.1 GCA_017560825.1 Bacteroidales bacterium
CCCCCAAGGCTGCGACTACACCTTCTGGGGTAAGGGTGTCAGCCAGGGTCACTCCGATGCCATTCGCCGCCTTCCCGGTGTTTTGGATACTCCCTTGACGATGACGTTGAGCTCCTTGAAGTTTCCGATCGCGATACGGCGTCCGATCTCCTCGAGAGTCATATGCTTCTGAGTCTTGATGCCCTGGATACGGATGAGCTGCTCACGCTTGTTTGCGATGTCCTTAGCTTCCTTCTCGTCAGCCATAATGTTGAAGAGCTCACCTGCTGTCGGCGCACCGTTGAGACCGAGCACTGAAACAGGAGTTGACGGACCTGCTGCCTCTACTTTCTGACCACGCTCGTTGAACATAGCCTTCACACGGCCAGTGTAGCATCCTGAAAGCATTACATCTCCAACCCTCATTGTTCCGTTCTGAACGAGGATGGTTGCGAGGTAACCGCGACCCTTGTCGAGTGATGACTCGATCACAGAACCTGAAGCTCTGCGGTTAGGGTTTGCCTTGAGCTCGAGCATATCAGCCTCGAGAAGCACCTTCTCAAGAAGGAGGTCTACATTTATACCCTTCTTTGCTGAGATCTCCTGGCACTGGTACTTACCGCCCCAGTCCTCAACGAGGATGTTCATCTGTGAGAGCTGCTCACGGATCTTGTCTGGGTTTGCACCCGGCTTATCTATCTTGTTGATTGCGAACACCATAGGTACACCTGCTGCCTGTGCGTGGCTGATAGCCTCGATGGTCTGTGGCATTATGGCGTCGTCGGCTGCAACGATGATGATTGCGATGTCGGTCATCTTTGCACCACGGGCACGCATCGCGGTAAACGCTTCGTGACCAGGGGTGTCGAGGAAGGTGATGCGGCGTCCGTCAGGAAGCTTCACGTTGTAAGCACCGATGTGCTGTGTGATACCACCGGCCTCACCTGCGATCACATTTGCCTTACGGATGTGGTCAAGGAGTGATGTCTTACCGTGGTCAACGTGTCCCATCACAGTGATGATAGGAGGTCTTGCCTCGAGGTTCTCCTCTTTGTCCTCCTCATTTCCTTTCTCGATTGATTCTGTAAGGTTAGCAGTCACGAACTCCACTTCGTAACCGAACTCCTCAGCTACAAGCACGAGAGTCTCTGCGTCGAGACGCTGGTTGATGGACACCATCATACCAAGGCTCATACAAGCACCGATGACCTTTGTCACAGGAGTGTTGTTCATCAAGGTAGCGAGGTCGTTTACTGTAACGAACTCAGTTACCTTAAGAACCTTCTGCTCCATCTCCTGGAGCTCCATATCCTCCTGCATTCTCTGTGAGGCAAGCTCTCTCTTCTCCTTTCTGTGCTTTGCACCGAAGTTACCCTTCTTGCTCTCATTCATCTTTGCATATGTCTCCTTGATCTGCTTCTGGATCTCCTTCTGCATCTCTTCCTGCTCGGCCTCGGTCATCGGCTTGAACTTGTCACCGCCTTTGTCGCGGCGGTTTTTCTTGCCCTTGCCCTGCTGCTGGTCGCCCGGACGCTGCTGCTTGTTGTTCTGGTTCTGGCCGTTGTTGTTACCACCCTTGCCAGGCTGCTGCTTGTCCTTCTTTACCTTGTTGTCAGCCTCTACCTTGGTCACATCAACCTTCTGGCTGCCTTCCTTGCCGATTCTCTCTCTCTTCTTCTTTTTCTTCTTGCGGTCGAACTGTGAAAGGTCGATCTTGTCCACCACCTTAGGGCCGGCAAGCTTCTCCACTTCCACCTTCATTTCGCGAGGCTCTTTCCTAGGCTCTTCCACAACTACCGGTGCCGGAGTCTCCTTGACAGGCTCTACCGCTGGGGTTGGGGCGGTCTCCTGCTCTGTCTTTGCTGGTTCCTCCTTCGGTGCTGTCTTCTTGCCTATGCTGTCAAGATCGATCTTGTCGATGATCTTAAGACCAGGGGTCTCCTGCTCCTTAACCTGTTCCTTTACAGGCTCCACAACCACTTCTGCAACAGGTTCAGCCTTTACTACTGGTGCTGGCTCCGGCTCCACAACAGGAGCAGCAGGAGCAACAGGGGCTGCAGGTGCCTCTACTACTGGCTTTTCTTCCACAGGCTGTGTCTTATGAGGCTCGCTGTTGAGTACGTTGCTCTTGATGACAACCTCTCTCTCAGGAACTTCCTCTTCTTCCTGACTCGGCTTCTTCTTGGAACCCATCTCAATGATCTCCTTGAGCTTGATGGTAACCTTTTCCGAGTCCTTCTTAAGTTTAAGGTCTTCACCGAACTTTGCCTCGATAGCCGGGAGGAACTCGTCCGACACCTTTGCGTTCGGATTCATCTCCACGTTGGCTCCCTTCTCGTTGAGGAATTCAACGAGTCTGGCCAGTCCGATGCTGAATTGTTTTGTAAGTTTGCTTAATCTGATTTCTGCCATATATTACACCCCTTAAATTTATTACTCTTCGTCTTCAAATTCTGCGCGGAGAATGTCAAGAATCTCCTCTACAGTCTCGTCCTCGAGGTCAGCCCTCTTGGCGATGTCAGCAGCTGAAAGTGCAAGAACACTCTTCGCTGTGTCGCAGCCGATCTCCTCAAGCTTCTTGATGATCCAAGGCTCGATGACGTCGTCGAACTCGCTGAGGAGTACGTCCTCTTCTGCGTCCTCGCTGTCATCCTGTGGAAGCTCTCTCCAGACCTCGATCTCCTTTCCTACGAGCATACCTGCAAGACGGATGTTGCATCCACCCTTACCGATACCCTTCTTCACCTCGTCAGGAAGCATATATACCTTGATCTTGTCTTCCTCACCTCCGAGGTTGATAGATGAGATCTTAGCAGGATTGAGCGCTCTCTGGATAAGGAGCTGTGTGTTGTTTGTCCACTGGAGGATGTCGATGTTCTCGTTGCGGAGCTCGCGTACGATTCCGATGATACGTGAACCCTTCACACCGATACAAGCTCCGATAGGGTCGATTCTGTCGTCATATGACTCGACAGCCACCTTTGCGCGCTCGCCAGGGATGCGGACAACCTTCTTGATTGTGATAAGACCGTCAAGAATCTCAGGAACCTCGTTCTCAAAGAGCTTCTCGAGGAACTCAGGAGTTGTTCTTGAAAGGACGATGTAAGGTGTGGTGTTGTTCTTCATCTCCACACTCTTGATGATTGTCTTTACAGTGTCGTTCTTCTTGAAGTGCTCGCCAGGGATCTGCTCTGACTTAGGGAGTCTGAGCTCGTTGCCCTCCTCGTCGAGGATGAGGACTTCCTTAGCCCAAGTCTGGTAAACCTCGCCAGTGAAGATCTCGCCGATCTTGTTTACATACTTATTATAGAGGTTAGCCTTCTCAATGTCCATAATGCGGCCCTGGAGGTTCTGTCTGATGTTGAGGATACCTCTGCGGCCGAAGTCCTTGAGCTCGATCTTCTTTGCGAAAGTCTCGCCGATCTCGTAGTCGTCGTCCAAAGCAGGGTCGTTCATTGCGATCTCTGTGTTTGGATCCTCTACTTCTTCAACAACCTCGCGGTTCCAGTAGATCTCGCAGTCTCCCTTGTCGATGTTGATGATGATGTCGAAGTTGTCTGCCGATCCGTAGGTCTTTACGATCTGAGTTCTGAACACATCCTCAAGCACACCCATCATAGTGGCTCTGTCGATGTTCTTCTGGTTCTTGAACTCAGCAAAAGCGTCTTTAAGTTCAATCTTTTCCATTTCTCAATGTATGTTTTTATATTAATTAAATTCGATGAAAGGACGCACGGCATTCACCTGGTCCATTGTGAAACGGTCGTTGTGCTCGACCATCTCCTTCTTCTTCTTTCCTTCGACGGCCTCCTTTACGGTGTACCTCAGCGTGATGCTTTCCTGATCAGCCTCCACGAGAGTCGCGACCATCTTCTTTCCGCCCTTGAGCGACACCTCCACCTTAGTGCCCACAGCCTTCTGAAACTGCTTGAACACCTTGAACGGCTGGTCAAGTCCGGCAGAACTTACTGTCAGTGAATAGTCCTCCACCTCTCTGTCGAACTTTGTTTCGAAGAAGCGGCTCAGCGACACGCAGTCGTCGAGCTCTATTTTTCCGTTTTCTGACTCGATAGTTAAAACAATATCGTTATCTTTGCTGACTGATATGTCAACAATGAAGCATCCGCGTGCAACTATTTCGCCGCCGATTGCATCTAATATGTCTGATATATTCATCATAAAGCTTCCGTGTAATGCACAAAATAAGGGGGCTTCCTAGCCCCCTGAATCATTCTCACGGCGCAAATGTAGGAATAAATTCAGAAAAAACCAAATTATCAAACATTTAGATAATGGAATTTAAGGCATTAGAGATCGCAGAAATCCTTGGCGGAACAGTGGATGGAAACCCTGAAGCGACCGTCACTTCATTCGCCCGTATCGAAAGCGGAAAACCGGGCACAATCTGCTTCTTCGCAAATCCCAAATATGAGCACTATGTCTATGAGTGTAAGGCAGATATCATCATTGTAAACAACTCGTTCGAGCCCAAGCAGAAGGTGTCGGCGACAATGGTGAGGGTGGACGACGCATATGCGGCCGTCGCAGCCCTTCTGGACTACGTCACAGCGAAGAAAAGGTCGTACAGACGCTACCGTGGCTGCCGCAGCAGGGTCCGCTGGAGCGCAAAGGTGGGAAAGAAGGTATATATCGGCGATTTCGCATATGTCGGCCGCAAGGCACAGATCGGTGATTATACGAAGATATATGAAAACGTATATGTAGGCGACGGCGTCAAGATAGGCTCGCACTGCATCATATATCCGGGTGTGAGGATATATCCGGGAATGGTCATCGGCGACAACGTGATCATCCACGCGAACGCGGTGATCGGTTCCGACGGATTCGGTTTCGCGCCGCTCGAAGACGGCACCTGGAAGAAGATCGAGCACACCGGCAATGTGATCATCGAGGACAATGTAGAGATCGGAGCAAACACCTGTGTGGACAAATCACAGATGGGATCTACCGTCATTCACTCTGGCGTGAAGCTTGATAACCTCTGCCAGGTAGCTCATAATGTGGAGATTGGAAAGAACACAGTGATGGCCGCGCAGAGCGGAATCGCTGGTTCTGCAAAGGTGGGAGAGCACTGCATTATTGCAGGTCAGGTGGGCATTGTAGGCCATATAACCGTGGCTGACAACACGACAATCGGAGCTCAGGCGGGCGTGATCGGCTCGGTCAAGGAAGAAGGCAAGACCCTGATGGGTACGCCGGCAATCCCGCACAAGGAATATTTGAGAAGTTATGCGGTCTTTAAACGCGCTGGTAAATAGGAATATACAAAAATTATCCTTACCTTTGCGGGCTAAAATAATTAAAACGGAATAATGCAGTTGCAACAGACACTTAAGAAAAGCTATACATTTGAGGGGAAAGGACTTCATACAGGTAAGGTAGCGAAGATGACAATAAAGCCGGCAGCGGCGGACACTGGGATAGTGTTCAGAAGGACAGACATAGGAGAGGATGCCAAGGTGCCAGCCTTGGCCGAGTACGTTTCAAGTACAGCACGAAGCACAACAATTTCTTGTGGTGAAGCAACTGTAGGTACAATAGAGCACGTTCTTTCGGCTCTCACAGGAATGGGAGTGGACAATGCAGAGATCGACATCGACAACGTTGAGGTGCCTATCCTCGACGGCAGCGCAAAGCCATATATCGACGCGATCTGGAATGACGGCTTCCAGGAACAGGATGCACCGCGCAAGTACATAGAGCTCAAGGAAGCAATCGAAGTGAGAAATGACGAGAAGGGCTCGGTGGTACGTATCGAACCTGCGGACGAATTCTCATACGACATAAAGGTAGACTTCAATTCAAGAGTCCTCGGTGTGCAGAATGCACGTTGGGATGACTCTGTCGTGTATCCGGAGCAGATCGGAGTCTGCAGGACTTTCGTGTTCTTCCACGAGATAGAGTTCCTTTTCAATAACAACCTTGTAAAGGGAGGCGATGTGGACAATGCGATTGTAATCGTAGAGCATCCGGTGACAGAAGAGCAGATCAGCCACATCAGCCAGCTCTTCAATGTTCCTGCTCTTCAGGTCAGGGAGGACGGCTATCTGAGCAACCTTCAGCTCCGTTTCCCTAACGAATGTGCAAGACACAAGCTTCTTGACCTTATCGGCGACCTCAGACTCGCCGGAGGCTTCCTGAAGGCGAAGGTCACTGCTGAAAAGGCAGGTCACGGCATCAACACTTCTGCAGCAAAGAAGGTCAGAGAGAATATATAATAATACAGTTAAACAGAATAATTATGGCAAACATACATCCACTGGCAACAGTGCACCCGAATGCAAAGCTCGGTGAAAACGTAGAGGTGGGACCATACGCCTACATCGAGGAGTTCGTGGAGATCGGCGACAACTGCAAGATTCTTCCTCACGCAACAATCTTCAACTATGTGAAGATGGGAAAGAACTGCTGCGTGTTCCCTGGAGCAGTGATCGGTGCCGTACCTCAGGATCTCAAGTTCGACGGCGAGGTGACATATGTAGAAATCGGTGACAACGTAAACATCCGTGAGTGTGCTACCATCAACCGTGGTACAAAGGCAAGCGGCAAGGGCGTGACCAAGATCGGCAACAATGTGCTTCTTATGTCATATACTCACGTGGCACACGACTGTACAGTCGGAAACAACTGTATCCTCGTAAGCTATGTAGGTATCGCAGGCGAGACAGAAGTCGCTGACTGGGCTACTCTCGGCGGAAACACTGTGGCTCACCAGTTCTCAAAGATCGGAAAGCACGCATTCGTAGGCGGTGGCTCGAAGATCAACAAGGACGTACCTCCTTACGTCCTCTGCGGCCGTGATCCTCTTTCATATGCAGGTGTGAACATCGTGGGACTCCGCAGAAGAGGTTTTACATCAGACCAGATCCGCAGCATCAAGGATATGTACGACATCATCTACAGCAGCGGTGCAAATGTGTCTGACGCTCTCGCAAAGATCGAGCTCGGTTTCCCTGAGTCAGAGGAGAGAGACACTATCATCGAGTTCATCAGAAACTCAAAGAGAGGCATCATCAGAGGTGCCGGAGCTGACACCAAGGGCACTATCGACTAAGGTGGCAAAGCTTCTTTCAACAGCATATTTTCCTCCCGTTTCCTATTTTGCCGCAATGGCTCAGGAGATGGAGGGGTTGAGTAATAGGAGAGACGGAGACGGTTCGGCAGAACTGTCCCCGTCTGTCATTTATCTGGAGGCCTGTGAGAACTTTCAGAAGCAGTCCTACAGGAACAGGTGCAGGTTCTATGCTGCGGACGGAGTGCAGACCCTGTCATTCCCGATAGTCCACGAAGGCGGAACTCACAAGCAGCCGATTTCAGAGGCTAAGGTGGACTATTCGAAACCGTGGATCCTTCAGCACAAGAGGGCTATCACATCTGCCTACGGCACTTCCGCCTATTTCGAATATTACCAGGACGAACTCTTTGCCATCCTTGACAGCAAGCCGGAGCGTCTTTTCGATCTGAACCTGGCCTTGATCAGATTCTTCATCGAGAAGACCGGACTATGTGTTGACCTGCGTGTCACAGAGGATTACACCCGTGAGGCTCCTGAGGGAGTGGAAGACCTCCGTGAGGTGATCCATCCTAAGCGTCCGAATGCAATCCTTTCAGATCTGGAATTGGAAAAGCCGTATTTCCAGGTCTTTGCCCCGAAATACGGCTTTCAAAAGGATCTGTCCATTATGGATCTCCTGTTCAATGAGGGTCCGGACAGTATCTTATATCTCAAGAAACTTTAGAATCTCCATCCGAATGTTATGAGCACTTTCCAGAGGCTTCTCTTGTTGAGGATCTCCGGAGCGTAAGCGTCTACCATAACGTTACCGTCCTCATCGAACATATAGTCGTCATATGGCATAAAGTACTCGTCCTGAAGGAAGGCCTTTCTGACTGCAAGGTCTGCAAAGAATGAATTCTGTGAGCTGTAGCCAAGACCGAATGAAGCGTTCTGGTGAGCTGCGAGGTCGAGGCGTGAACCGTCATAGTCATATTTCTCTGCAGCGGTAGTCATACCATATCCTGCTCTGACGGCAAGCTCCGGGATAGGCTTGAACTCTGCGCCGACCCTGAGCATATGGGAGATTCCGAATCTGCTCTTGATGTCTTCGTTGACTTCGAAGAAATAGTCATCCCAGTCGCTTGACTGATACTTCATCTGGCCATAGTCAGCCATTTCGTAATCTGCGCTGATCACGGCCTTGCCAAGGAATGTGTAGGCTGCTCCGAAGTTGGCTCTGAACGGTGAGACCATTGTGTAGGTGCTGGTTCCGTATGGGCTGCTTGCCGAAGCGTTGTAGCCGCTGTTGGTGTAGGATGTCTCTCCTGCCATCTTCCACTCCTCTGTGATTGTGTTCACGACAGGAGTCTGGATCGCTGCACCGAATCTGAGTCCCGAACCAGGTGTCACGATGATACCGAACTTTCCGAAGAATCCGGAACCGTTTGCCGCGTACTGGTACCTGTAGCGCATATCGTTGAAGTAGAGGCTTTCTCCATTGGTGAGAAGAATCTCAAAGTCTGCAGGATCCACTGCAACTTCCTTGAAGTACTCCTCGTAAGTGTAGTTGATCGAGTTTATTCCGAGGTTTGCTCCGAGGTAGATGAAGTCTGAGATGTTCATACCGAAGTTGAAGAGGTACTCGTACTTGCCTCCCGATGTCCTTCTTCCGTATGTCTGCTTGAGCGGGCCTCCGAGAGCTACTGTGCCGTTGTCGAAGATGAGCTCGCTTGCTCCTACATACTGGTCGTTATAGCCTCCGAAAGTGGAGATCATTCCGCTCTGATAGCCTACTACAGGCTTCCAAGGCATAAAGTCGTAGGCGTCCTTAGCGTCAAGATTAGCGTCAAGGTAGCCGTTGATGGTCGCGTCATAAGCCATAGCTCCCATAAATGAAGTAGACTTGTTTGTGCCGTTTGCATAGACTTCCTCATCCCATCCGGCTGTCTTGTTGGCGATGAAGCCGAAGACCATACTCTTTATGCCGCTCTTTCTGTTGGTGTCGTAGTAGAAAGTCATACCAATGTTAGGCATAGAGAATCTCGTAGCGTTGCTCTTGATCTCTCTTTCAAAATATGGAAGATTGCCGTTGCTTCCCGGAGGAAGTACACCCATAGTCGTGCTTCCTGTGAAGGTGAGTGCAGGGGTGAGGGAGAACTGGGAATATTTGGCTACCGCGCTTCCGGCAGGGTTGATGCTGATGGATCCCAGGTCGCCTCCGAGGGCTGTGAAAGCGTTGCCCATAGCCACAGTCCTGGCTGATCCCTCGTAGTCGTTCTCGCTGAAGTTCAGTGCGTCATATGCGTTCTGAGCAGAGGCTCCAAGAGCCGCCAGCGAAAGTAATATGGTGATGAATGTCTTTTTCATACTTTTATATATATAAGTCTGCTTTTCTTGTTTTATCTTCTTGCACCGCCGCCGCTTCTGCTGGCTCCGCTACTGCTGCCGCCGCTATAGCTGCTGCCGCCTCCGCCATAGCTTGACCTCGATGATGTGGATGGGCTGTAGCTTGACCTTGAAGATGAACTCGACGTGCTGAAGCTGGATCTTGACGAAGACGACGATGATTTCGATGAGCCGCTTCTGCTGTAGCTTGACGAGTTTCTGTTATAGCTGCTTGAAGAGCTTCTGCCGTAGCTGTCCGAAGTCGTGCCTGTAGAACTGCTTGAAACTGCAGGACGCCTGTAGTTGCCTGATGTTGTGCCACGTGAAGGTGAACTTGCCGGACGGCTCGCTGAGACTGTTCTTCCTGTAGATGTGTTTCCCACCGAAGTAGCTGGCTTGCTGCTGGTCGTCACCTTGTTCTCTCGTGTTCCAGGAGCTGTCCTTGCCACTGTGCTTCTCTGAACCATAGACGAGGAAACTGCCTGGCCGGACTGAGATACTCTTCTTGTCGCTGTGACTCTTCCTGTCGAGCTGCCGCCTCTTGTCGCTGTGGTCCTGTCTGCGGCGACAGTCGCATTTCTGCTGACTGTGCTTCTGCTGCCGATTCCGCCTCTTAGGCTGGTGCCGCTTGCAAACACGCGGTCAGCACCTGTGGTTCCTCTTGTGCCGTGCCATCTGTCCTTGTAGTGAGTATCCACTATGACTCCGTGATGGTGGTGATGATGGTGATGGCCCCAATATGGATCCCAGCCGCCGTACCATCCTGCATAGTAATAGTAGTTATGCCAGTAGTTGTGGTGGTACCAAGGATCCCAGGCACTGTACCATCCGCCATAGTACCACGGATCGTACCATCCTATGTGCCAAGGGTCATACCAGCCGGCGTAGCTGCCGTAGTACCAAGGGTCGTACCAACTGTATCTCCAAGGGCTGTAATAGCCGGTTCCGTAGTACCACGATCCGTTTGTCCACGGACTGTAGTGTCTGCTCCAGTACCACGAACTGCCTATGCTGTAGGGACCGTAATAATAGCCGTAGTTGTTTTCCAGGTCATATCTCCAGTCGTACGGATTTTCTCCCACTGTCACGACTGTACCTCCTATCTGCTGGTCAAATCTTATCATCGCAGACATATTCTCCGGGATCATCACTGTGTCCTTCTTCTCACCGAAGAGGTAGATCATAGATGCCTTTGTGGCTTCTGCCAGAGAGTCTGTCGACGCCTTGGCTGATTCCTTCGACGCCCTTGTCCTGAACGCCGGTGTGTTGCTGTAGATTCCGTCCTGATAGGTCTGTCCGTTGCCTGTTGAGGCTACCTGCGTCATTGTTCCGCAGGCTGACAGTATCAGAGCGACAGCAATAAGTAGCGTTGAACTCTTTTTCATTGTCATTTATCCTATTTATTTATAATAATTTCGTATCTTCGCAACCTGTTTTGTTATGCAATAACTGTACCGTCGTGAACGGCTCCGCAGATTGCTGCATTCAAATACAATTATAGGTATAAAAACAATAAAAAACAAAAATACAATGGCAAAAGAGGTAACAAAGAGGTCCGACAACTACTCACAGTGGTATGACAACCTCGTGGTAAAGGCAGATCTTGCAGAGCGTTCAGCTGTAAGAGGATGTATGGTCATCAAGCCATACGGTTACGCAATCTGGGAGAAGATGCAGGACGTACTTGACAAGATGTTCAAGGAGACAGGTCATCAGAATGCATATTTCCCGCTTTTCATCCCTAAATCATTCCTCAGCCGTGAGGCCGAGCACGTGGAAGGCTTCGCAAAGGAGTGTGCAGTGGTGACACATCACAGACTTATGGCTGATCCGAACGGAAACGGCGTGGTAGTGGACCCGTCAGCAAGACTCGAGGAAGAGCTCATCGTGAGACCTACTTCGGAGACCATCATCTGGAACACCTACAAGAACTGGGTGACATCCTGGAGAGACCTCCCTATCCTCTGCAACCAGTGGGCTAACGTAGTGCGTTGGGAGATGCGTACACGTCTCTTCCTCCGTACGGCAGAGTTCCTCTGGCAGGAAGGCCACACCGCTCACGCAACACAGCAGGAGGCGATTGACGAGACAATGAAGATGGTAAATGTCTATGCTGACTTCGCGCGCAACTGGATGGCAGTGCCTGTAGTGGTAGGTCACAAGAGCCCGAACGAGCGTTTTGCAGGAGCTCTTGACACAATGACCATCGAGGCCCTTATGCAGGACGGAAAGGCTCTGCAGGCAGGTACATCACACTTCCTCGGCCAGAACTTCGCAAAGGCATTCGATGTGATGTTCACCAACAAGGAAGGCAAGCAGGAG
>JAFZED010000017.1 GCA_017560825.1 Bacteroidales bacterium
ATCGATGTTCACCCTGTTCTTGTCGACCTTTATCTGTTCGCACAGCAGGTAATTTCCCATATGCTTTCCATTCACAAAGAGTTCGACGAACTCCCCTCGCGGTGTGTATGCGAGGTCTGTCCTCTCGGCCAGGTTGAACGAAACGCGGTTTCTCAGGAGGGTCCTGTCCATCCAGTTTGCAAGAAGTACCCATCTCTTGTGCTTTGGCATACCGAGGATCTCTGCTTTTGAGTCAAGCTTCAGTGCATAAGGCTTCTTGGGATAGCCCCAGGTGCTGTTTCCTCTGCCTCTTATACTTGTAGGGCCATCGTAGTCCACTGTCCAGTCTGGATTATAAATGGTAACGTGGGAACCTTCCAGCCAGTCCTCCCATTTGCTTGGAATGGTCTTGCCTCCTGCTGTCTCCACGAAGACCAGAGGAAGTCCTGAGTATTCGAGGGAAATGGTGAAGGTGTACTCGATCTTGTCCTTTACCGTGTAAGTCACAGGCTTTGAGAAGTCATTGACGGTCACGCCGCTGATCTGCTCGACGCCGTCCACATATACCTTTGCACCCGATGAATCGAAAGTTGCTGTGAGGTTCGGGTTTGTGATCTTCGGTGACGAGAGGACTGCGCTGCCGGTTGATATATCCACAATATGGTCTGAATCGAGAGCGGTCTTGTTGTTTTCCTGCAGGAACCTGATGGTGCGGAAAAGAGGAGCCTTCTGGATGTAGGCTCTGAAATAACCCGATGTGACTGTGTATATATCTCCCTTGTCATTTGTTGCTGTAAGTCGCAAAAAGGCGTTTTCGTCATATGATGATGAAATGCCCTTGTCGCGTATCCGCGCCTTGTAGCGACCCTCCTTTTCAGAAATCAGGGTGATAGATTCTATTGAGTAATTCTGGGGAACGACAGTGGCAGGTGAACCCTTCAGGCCCAGTCTGATCTGGCAGTCCTGGGAAGAGACATCCGGGTTAAAGTCCGCGTCTGCAGGGATTACAGTAAATTCCAGTTCTTCCACAGATCCGGGGCCGAATACCAGAGTCGAGTTCGGATCCAGCTTGATTTCCTGAACCGGAATTATTGGATCGGATTTCTGACAAGCTGCCAGAGCCGTCAGGATTATGATTGCCGATATTATTTTTATGCGCATAAAAAACTTTTGTTGAACCAACCAAATATAAGACAATATTTTGTAATTTTGAAGGACTGACTTATAATATTGAATTTATGAAACTTAGACTTCTTGCCAAGGCCGCACTGGCCATCGCGCTTTCAGCTGCAGCCCTTCCTGCGGGAGCGACAAAACTCATTGGATTGAAGGTGGTGGACAAAGACTACCTTATGGTACACTTCCGCGACGGCGAAGTGCGTTACCGCGATGACGGAACAGGCCCGAGCGCCTACCTGGGACACACTTTTGTGGAGGGAGACGACACCCTGAAGGTGTTCGGACAACGTCTTGACGCCTCTGTTGCAGCTCAGGCGCAGGGATGGAAGATCACATCTTCCGACGACAAGGCTTTTGGAAGTCTCACAGCAGCGGCTGCCTGGAGAAAGTCAAAGCCTATGAACACCGACAACACCCTCACCAGCGAGCTGGACCACTGGATCTTCCTCCAGTTGCCTAAGTCTATGAAGCAGGGCTGCACCTACACTGTGACCATTCCGGAAGGCTTGGGCTCCGACCAGGAAAGTGCACAGGTGAAGTTTGACATATGGAATTCGCAGTCAGAGGCTGTACACGTCAACATAATCGGCTATTCCCCTCAGGAGGCCGTTAAGGCAGCCGACCTCTATCTGTGGCTCGGCGACGGAGGTCAGAGGGACTACACTTCCTTTGAGGGCAAGAAGGTCTATCTTTACAATGTAGAGACCGGCGAAAAGGCCAAAGTGGGAAATGTGAAGTTCTGGAAAAAGGCTTCCGAATACCCTGCAGAGGCTAACGGCAAGAATATGACAGGCTCAGATGTCTGGAACATAGACTTCAAGACAGCAAAGACAGGAAAGTACCGCCTCGTTGTGGAAGGAGTCGGCTGCAGTATGGATTTCCAGATCAGCAATGAAATATATTTCCAGCCGTACCGCTACAGCCTGCGTGGCTATTATTATATGCGTTTGGGAGAGCCTATGGATCCATCCATTACTCCTGTGCCAAGACAGCCTATGTTCATTCCGGAAGTGGATCCGATAGGCCTGACCGTCTACAAGACAGATATGCATCCTTGGCATCCTGACTGGAGGAAACTCAGAGGAGACGTGTGGGACGAGCCTCATTTCAAGCCGGCCCTTGAGTCTGAGTTCTGGAAGCACCGTCTTCCTGGCAACCCTGTAAACACCGAGGTCCGCGGAGGCCACTCCGATGCAATGGACTGGGACCGTCACCTTGCCCACGTGAGCAACATCTACGACCTTCTGCTTCCTTATATCCTTACCGGAGGACGTGTCAGCGAGGACAACCTCAGCATCAGGGAAAGCGGCAACGGTATTCCTGACCTCATCGATGAGGCAAGAAACGAAGTGGACTTCTTCCTGAGCATACGCGACGGCGAAGGCTACTCGCAGGGCGTGACCAACCCATCCAAGGAATGGAGCATAATGTTCCAGGCAGGCTGTACCACAATGGCAGCCTGGGCGAACTCAGCCAACTGCGCAATGATAGCAGAGGCGTTCAGGATTATGGGCGACCAGGAACTTTGCGACTATTACAGGGCTGAAGCGATAAAGGCATTTGAATATGCGGAAAGACAGGAGTGGACCCAGCTGGATGACCTCCAGAATATAGGAACATCCGGTATGCGTGGCCGCGACTTCCGCCAGATGGCGGCGGCCTACCTCTACAATCTGACAGGGGACACGAAATGGGAAGATATAATGGCGGCGGAAAGCGTCATCAAGGACGGTGCGACACCGGTGTTCAGCAAGGAAAGGAACAACCAGTACTATCAGATATGGGGAACAGCAGCCTACCTGACCTGCCCGCACACCCGCAACTATCCGAAGCTGTATGCCGATATGAAGTCAAGCGTCAACTTGCAGGCCGACGAGAACAATGTCAATAAAATGAATATGCGTCCGTCACGCCGCACAGCCAACGATCCGCGCTGGCAGACCTCACAGAATCTTCAGATGGTTATGCTGGCGCATTACATCGCTGACAACAGCAAGCGCCGTGCACAGCTCGAACAGGCGATGTACATCGAAGCGGGCTGGGCTCTCGGAAGGAATCCTTCTAACACTGTAGAGATGACCGGACTTGGCGAGCGCCACATCATAGATTGCTACACAACAGGACGCAACGACGGATCTCCGGAGTCGCATCCGGGACAGACACCGTTCAACGGAACCGAAGTCTGGTCAGCAGGCAACGGAGGCGATGCACGCATCATTCTCTCAAGATGCTATCCGGACTGGAACGAGGGCCTCTGGCCACACCAGGAGTCATTCTTCAACATACGTTATATGTGGGTGAATGCAGAATTCACCCCACGCGAAACGATGAGAGGAAAGATGGCTCTCCTGGCGTACCTTTATGGTATCAGGAAGTAACCTGTCCGGCTGACGACGTCAGTCAGCTGACCTCGTCACTCTGCCAGAATCTGGGAAGCGTGGTTTGAAGTGTCCACCTTCTCTATGATCTTTTCAAGCGTACCGGACTCGTCAAAGATGAAGGTACGCCTTATTGTTCCCATCACAGTCTTGCCGTACATTTTCTTCTCACCCCAGGCTCCGAATGCCTGAAGCATCTGTGTAGATGTGTCTGAGAGCAAAGTGAACGGCAATTCGTATTTCGCCTGGAACTTCTTGTGAGAAGCGGCGCTGTCCTTGCTCACACCGACCACATTGTAGCCCTTTGCAAGCAGAGCCTCATAATTGTCACGAAGGTTGCAGGCCTCAGCCGTGCATCCGCTTGTATTATCCTTAGGGTAGAAATATACCACTGTCTTCTTACCGATAAGGTCATTAGAAGTGACCTTGTTGCCGTCCTGGTCCACAACCTCAAAGTACGGCATCTTGTCTCCTGTTTTCAACATATTCTCTAATTGTCTTTAGTGTTTGTGTGTTACCTGGCGTGAGTTCCTGAGTCTCGTCGGCTCTGACGTCAGTAGCATCAATCGTTCTACAAATATATAATTATCCTGTGCAAATCCACGTAGAAGAAATGGGCAATTTTTGTGCGAGAATTTCAAAAAGTCGCTCAAAACCGACGTTTTGAGGTTCAAGCAGCCATCCTCGCAGAAAAAAACCTTGTTTCTTCTGCAAGGATTGCCGGGATGCCGGCAGAGGTAGGCACAAAACAGGTTGTGCGAGCCTTTAGGCCGAGCTCTCGCGGCTTGCTTTGAGTGGTCGGCCCTGGTTTCAGCCGACCACGGTGCCGTTGGGCGTGAATCACTTCTATTTATACTGGATGGAGATATGGAAACAGCATTGGTCGTGGTCGGCGAATACGCCGGCCGACCACTATTTAGTCCTAAAACGCACCATCGCCGGCCAAAAGCAGGGCCGACGATTCAAAGCATTCAGTGCGAATGCTGAGCTTTCGGCAAGAACTGAACTTCGAGCGAATGCTGATTTTGGGACAAGAACTGAACTTCGAGCGTATGCTGATTTTTGGACAAGAAGTGAACCTCGAGCGTATGCTGATCTTTGGGCAAGAGATGAATTTCTAACTGGTGCTGGTCTTTGTTCAAGATCTGAACCTTTGTGCGGATGTTAGGATTCGTCCCAAGCCTTAGGCCACGCTCATTGGCCTCCCAGGCCACTCAGAGGCACACTGGTGTGGCCTAAGGTCAGTTGCTATCGACCTTAAACCACGCAAATCCATCATATATGCACTGAGAGGCAGATTGGCGTGGCCTAAGGTTTCGTATTCCGGGTTGCTGACTGAGCAGGTGAATGCTCGCAGTCCTGGACCTCCGACATTTTTCCCGCGTTTGCGTCGGAGGTGGGCACAAAGCAAGCCGTGCGAGCCCTTTGGGTCGAGCTCGCGCGGCTTGTTTTGAGTGTTCGGCCCTGGTTCCGGCCGAACACAGTGCCGTTGGGCGTGAATCGCTTCTATTGTACTGGATAGAGATATGGAAACAGCATAGGCCGTGGTCGGCGAATACGCCGGCCGACCACTATTTTGTCTTAGGGCGCACCATCGCCGGCCAAAAGCAGGGCCGACGATTCAAAGCAGTCAGCGCGAACGAAACCCAAAGGGTTCGCACTGAATGCTTTGTGCGAATGCTGATCTTTCGGCAAGAACTGAACTTCGAGCGTATGCTGATTTTTGGACAAGAAGTGAACCTCGAGCGTATGCTGATCTTTGAGCAAGAGATGAATTTCTAACGGGTGCTGGTCTTTGTTCAAGATATGAACCTTTGTGCGGATGTTAGGATTCGTCCTAAGCCTTAGGCCACGCTCATTGGCCTCCCAGGCCACTCAGAGGCACACTGGTGTGGCCTAAGGTCAGCAATCGACCTTAAGCCACACAAATCCGTCATATATGCACTGAGAGGCAGATTGGCGTGGCCCAAGGTTTGGGTTGCACGGGAACCTGTTATGGAAATACGGAATTATGGGATCTGGTACAGGGCGTGGTCGGCGAATATGACTGCCAGCTACGATTTAGTCTTATGGCGCACCATCGCCGGCCGAAAGCAGGGCCGACGATTCAAAGCAGTCAGCGCGAACGAAACCCAAAGGGTTCGCACTGACTGCTTTGTGCGAATGCAGAGCGTTTCGGACAAAAGCTATGGAGGCCTCACTACTGTGCCTATATTTAGCAGAGCACTTTGACATTTCACCAACCACTGTGTCATTTATATACCTATAATCGACGCAGTGGTAGCCTAAAAGCACATTTTGACGTCATTTTGGCAACCACTGTGTCGGATTTGGGCGCAAAAACGTCACAGTGGTCCACACAGAGCTATCAAAAGTGCAGCGACGCAAGATTTTGAGCTGAAAAGCTTGCGTCGAAAGCTGGAAGGCGGCACTTGGTGCGAGAGGCACGCAGCGACGCAAGGAAAACAGAGCAAAAACTTGCGTCGCGAACGGGAAGGCGGCACTTGGTGCGAGAGGAACGCAGCAACGCAAGGAAAACAGAGCAAAACCTTGCGTCGCAAACTGAAAGGCGGCACTTGGTGCGAGAGGAACGCAGCGACGCAAGGAAAACAGAGCAAAACCTTGCGTCGCGAACTGGAAGACGGCACTTTGTGCAAGAGGAGTGCAGCGACGCAAGGAAATCGTGCAAAAAACTTGCGTCGCTGCGAGATGGGGCTATTGCGAGATGTGTGGCAATGAGAGATGGGGCAATATGGTTTGGGAAATGTACGGGGAGTGAAAAACATTTTGCTATTTTTGCAGGGTAGACTTGAGAGGCGTGGTTGTGAAAGGTTTTGCAAGCCTCACCAACCTATTAAAAATCAATGATTTACCATTACAGGACTTGAGATTATGAGAAATTCCGAGATTGAAGCATACATATATAATGAGATTGTGCCGCGATATTCTGCGTTTGACAATGCCCATAAGGAAGACCACGCGCTGACTGTCATAAGACAGTCTGAGGCGCTGCTGGAGGGCAGAGCTGCTTGGCTTGCAGAGCAGGCTGAGGCGGACAGTATCTGGAATGCTCCGGTGGACCGTATGCTGCTGATGATGGCAGCTGCCTGCCACGATCTTGGGCTGGTGAACGGACGAGAGAATCATCACCTTGACTCAGGAATCATTATCCGCCAGGATGCCAGACTCAGAAATTGGTTCAGCGAGGAAGAGATCGAAACGATAGCCCAGGCTGCGGAGGACCATAGGGCTTCCGGCAAAGGTGCGCCGAGGAGCATCTACGGAATGATCGTGGCGGAAGCAGACAGGATCATCGAAGGGGACACTATCATACGCAGAACCATACAGTATGGTCAGAAGCACTACCCGGATTTGTGCAGGGAGGAGCAGATAGAAAGGGCCGTAGCTCACCTGAAGGAGAAATACGGACGCGGCGGTTACCTGAAGCTTTGGATACCGTGGAGCGACAATGCAGTGAGACTTAATGCTTTGCAGGATATTATAGCTGATGACAAGGCTTTGAGGGAGAAGGTGGTGGAAATTCTTGACAGTATGGAATAAATCCCCGATCAGGTCTGGGATGACGGAAGGGCGAGGACGAAGAGAAATCAGGGATAACGAAGATAAATCAGGGATGACAAGAAGATATGAAGAAAGTATATTTTGCAGGATCGATACGCGGCGGGCGTGTTGACGCCGAGGTATATAGGCGCATAATCAGATATATGCAGGACAGCTCGATCGTTCTGACCGAGCATATCGGCAGTCCCGAACTCAACCTTATGGAGCAGGGAAAGAGGGATGCGGAAATATATGAACAGGACACGGCGTGGCTTCGTGAGAGCGATGTGGTGATAGCAGAATGCACCTGCCCGTCATTGGGCGTGGGCTATGAGCTGGCATATGCCGAGAAGATAGGAAAGCCCTGCCATATATTCTATGACAGGACCAAAACCCAGCTTTCCGCAATGCTTACCGGCAATCCTTACTTCAGCATTCATCCATACGAATGTGAGGAGGACATCTATCCGGTGATAGATCGCATATTGAAATAGATCCACGATCAAGTCGGGGATGACTAGTAGAATTATTTAGTTATGACAGGTTTGCCTTCGGCGTCGATCAGCGGGGTCAGGCCTGCGCCATAGCCGGATCTTACCATCAGGTAGTTGACGCCGGTTTCCTTATCGACGATAATCAATGCATCTGTCATTAACGGACCTTTCTGTGGTTTCCGGAACTCAAATCTTTTATCCATAGCTGATAGTATTTTGTGGTGATATTTAGCGAATTAGCATAGTCATACTAGAAATAGATCACCTCATACAACGCACAGACATACCGGTAGCTTGGGAGTCGTGAGCATATGGGAGAGCAGAAGTATGGCTCATTTGCATACAGTAGGCACCATCACCTTCACCAGTTGATGACCAATAGTATCCGGAGCTACCTACATTGGTCAGACCGTAAAAGTTATCATAATAATATCCTGCATAAGGATACCAAGCTGTTTCCGAATTTCCCAGACTCAGCGCTGCTCCCAAATTTTCCGCATCATACGGAACGTCTACTACAAAGGTGTTACCTGAGAGACCGGCACGTACCCAAAAACCGTTTTCTCCACCATCCGGAACACGCCAGCTTGGTGGGCAGGGGTCATATATCGTTTTCTTGCTCTGCCAGCGCGAATGGTCCTCCGTAAAAAGCCAGTCACTTCTCTTTGCTCTCAAGATGAATGTAGTCGGATTCTTTATGGAAAAATCTATCGTTCCGGTGCTTGCGTCAGATTTGACCGCCTCAGGCCAGATCAGAGTAGATTGAGCCATAGTCGGTCTGTCGATATGCATAGAATTCAAAAACGGATCTTTCCTTCCCCATTGATATAACAATCCTAAAGAAAGCACATGTCCTCTATCAGGGGAAGTGGCACCAAGGTTCCTGTCCATCATTGCGCCAACATTATTAGGATAAAGCTGAGACTTCGGTTTGTCTGTCATCCATATATGCCAAGACCAGAGGATAGTACCGCCGGCATCCTTGGCAGCGATGACAGCATTACCTCTTGTAAAAGGATCGGAGGTCTTGAAGTAAATACGATCGGATTCATATATGACAGATCTTATCAGATCGCCTTCCTTCGGTATCAAGGAATATCCGAAGGACTCCCACAGCACCTGGACTGAGGCGACTTCGCCTACCAGTTCGCTACTGTTTCCTTTGACAGCCATAAATGAATATGTACCCGAATCAGACACTATGTAGCAGTTGGCAGTTTCGGATTTATCCAGTTTCTGTGCTGTCTCTGGTATGATCTGATCGTTATCCAAAGGAGTATCCTTGGATTTGTCGCAGGCAGCTGTGATTAAAATTCCTGCTAGCAGCAATAATCTGGAAAGTCTCATAATTGAACAAAATTTTATTGTAATAGTTACTGGTTTACTTTCAGAAGTTGCGGCAGATTTCCAGGATCTGGTCGCCGTATTTTTCGTAGCGCTTTTCACCGAAGCCTTTGATGGACAGGAGTTCTGCTTTTGTCTTTGGCACGTACATCGCTATTTCAAGCAGGGCGCTCTGCGGCATAATCGTATATGCCGGCATATTTTCTTTCTTGAAGCGTTCGGTCCTCCATTCCTGGAGCTTTTCCTTGAGCTGTTCATTTACCGAGCCGGACTCCCCTTCCTTGCGCTCTACCTTTCTGAGTCTGCGCTTCTTGGTGATATTGCGTTCTTCCAGAATGCACTCCGTCCTTATCTTGCAGAGCTTTTCCACCGAGCAGGAGTCTCCACCTATCACTTCCAGTGATCTGTGAAGGATCTCCAAGGCAACAAGAGTCTCGTCTGTAGCCTCCTTTACCTTTTTCTTTAGCTCCTTGTTGTCCATTTCGAGACCATTCACTGAATGGCAGACATCACGGATTTCACCCACCAGAGGTTGGAAATACCCCACCGCCTTCTGCAGTCTCTCCTTCAGATAGCTGTCGTCCGGTTGGGCAGCCGCCTCGATCTTAGAGAGCTGAACACGGAATTTATCCGCCACTCCAGAGGCATCGTGAAGTTTCGACCAGGCAGAAAGAAGGTTCTGATATTCAGTTACATATATATCCTGAAGTCTTTCCCTCCAGAGTTTCATCATCCACGCGAACGCGTGTTTCAATTCACCGAAGTCGAAGACTTCGCGCAATTTTTCATATATATAATGAACCTCCTCGGCGTCGAGTTTGACGCACACCTCCTGTGCCGACGGCATTTCCGCGTTGAAGTCGGCGACGTTGGTGTCGGAATATATGGCATATGGGCTGATCGGGGTTTCAAGGGATATACCCTCGAGGGAGCGGCATCTGGACAAGGCCACATAGACCTGGCCGAAGGCGAACGCCGAACCTGCGTCAATGATGACCTCATCGAAAGTCAGTCCCTGACTCTTGTGGATAGTGATGGCCCAGGCTATGCGAAGAGGTATCTGACGGAAGACTCCAAGGACCTCAGGCTTGATTTCTCCCGACTCTTCATCCAGAGAGTACTGGGTGTTCTCCCAATCTACCGGAGTGACATTTATCACATTGCCCTCTTCATCTGAAACGGTGACCAGGCCCTTTGCTATATCTAACACCTTGCCTATCTTACCGTTATAGTAGTTTCCTTCTGTGTCGTTCCTTACAAACATCACCTGCGCTCCCGGTTTCAGAACCAGGTGTTCGTCAGCAGGGTAGCTGTTCTCCGGGAAGTCACCTTCTATCTCTGCAGCAAATTCCGATGGCTCTCCATCCAGTTCTGCCAGCTTTCTTGAATTGACTTCATCTGCACGGGCGTTATGGGTGGTGAGGCGTATCGGCTCGGAGCCATCTTTCTGACTGACGGCCGGAGCTCCTGCCCTGGCGTTGAGTTTGTCAAGAAGTTCCTGAGTGATTCTGTTCTCACGGACTGCATTGAGGATGTCAAGAAAGTCCTTGTCCTTCTGGCGGTAGACCTTCTGGAGTTCAATGGTCACATAATCCAGCTTCTGAAGAGCCTTCGAGTGGAAGAAGTATGGTGACTTGTAGACCTGGGCCATATAATGCCTCTCATCTTCCTTTACAACTGGCGAGAGCTGCTGAGCATCACCTATCATCAGAAGCTGCACGCCGCCGAACGGCTTGTCGTTGCGTCTGTAGCGGCGCAGAGTCATATCCACAGCATCAAGCAGGTCTGCCCTGACCATAGAGATCTCGTCTATAATCAGGAGGTCAAGGGTACGGATGATCTTCACCCTATCCTTTCTGAGGCTGCGAAAACGCTCCGGTGTCTGATACTCGGTAAGAAGTTCCTTTACATCCGGAAGATATGGGCACAGCGGGAGCTGAAAGAATGAATGGATCGTAGATCCGCCGGCGTTGATGGCCGCTACTCCCGTCGGCGCCAGGACGACAAACCTCTTGGTGGTCGTCTTTGTTATATATTTCAGGAATGTCGTCTTTCCTGTCCCCGCCTTTCCTGTCAGATAAACCGACCGCCCCGTGGCCTTGACATATCTCTCGGCCGTCTCAAAAATCACATCTTTCTCCATATTCCTTATCAAGCACAAGTTTCGCAAACTTTAAAACGCTGATTTATTGAAGGTCAGTGAGGCTTGCGAAACTTTTCCCACCGCACCTTCTATATCTACGTTACCTTTCCCCTAAATCCCCTTTCTCGGAAAGGGGACTTACTATCGACCTAAAGGTCTCAAATACAATCACTACAAAAATAGGAAGAATGATGATACGAGCATACTAAAAATCGACTTTTTGTCGCTTGCCTTTCGCGACGCAGGCTTTTCACCTCAAAAACTTGCGTCGCGGCAAGAAAACGTCTTAATGGCCATAATGCTTTCGCGACGCAAGCAAATACGCCAAAAAACTTGCGTCGCGGCAAGGAAACACCTCCTAATGGCCATAATGCTTTTGCGACGCAAGCAAATACGCCAAAAAACTTGCGTCGCTGCAAGAAAACGCCTCTTAATGGCCATAATACCTTTGCGACGCAGGCAAATATGCCAATAAACTTGCGTCGCTGCAAGAAAACGCCTCTTAATGGCCATAATGCTTTTGCGACGCAAGCAAATACGCCAAAAAACTTGCGTCGCGGCAAGGAAGGTTCAGCGAGACAGGAGATATTTTATCGGGGAACAGATTTTTTTGACTGATATAGGGTTTATATGTATATTTGTGAGATTGGTTATGAAATTTATCTAATTCCAAACAATACTATGAAGTACACTTATGCTGCATCCGGCAAGCCGAACACACGTATTGATGTTGCGGACATTCTCCGAGGCATCGCGATTGCCGGCATTATTCTTATCCATTTTATCGAACAGCTGAACTTTTATGTGTTTCCTGAGCCAACCAGTGAGTTGTGGGCAACCGTAAACAAGGCAGTCTGGGACTCGACTTTCTTCCTGCTCGCGGGAAAGATGTATGCGATCTTCGCAATGCTATTCGGACTCAGCTTCTACATCCAGCACGACAATCAGGCTCAGAAGGGAATCGACTTCCGTCCGAGATTCCTATGGAGAATGATACTCCTTATGCTCTTCGGTCTTTTCGACCTCCTTTTCTACAATGGAGACATCCTGTTCATATATGCAGTGTGCGGCGTACTCATCATTCCGCTCATCAGGGCGAGCAACAAGGTTCTCATCGGACTCATCGTGCTCCTGCTTATGCAGCCTGTAGAGCTTGTTTACCTTATAATGGGACTCATCAACCCTGAGACTCAGCCACTTGACCTTGGCAGCGGTAACTTCTATGGAGCCATCATCGCTTCTCAATCAGAAGGTAACATCATCGATGTTGCCATTGCCGGTGTGAAGAACGGTCTTCCAGCCAACTTTGTTTGGGCTATCGAAAACGGACGTATGACTCAGACAGTCCTCTTCTTCCTGATCGGTATTATGCTCGGAAGAACACGCCTCTTCTACAACGAGGGCAACAACCTCAAGATCTGGAAGAAGATCCTTTACGGCTCTGTGATTGCATTTGCAGTCCTCCTTCCTCTGTACATCTTTGTACCTAAGGCTGTGGAGATCAGATGTGTATCAAACAGCCTCAACGTTGCGTTGAATATGTGGAAGAACATCTCTATGATGCTGTTCATCGTTTCCGGAGTCACACTCCTCTACTACAACACATCTGCAAAGAACTGGCTCATCAAGATCGCTCCGTACGGAAAGATGAGTCTCACAAACTACCTCGGACAGTCAATCATCGGTGCAGCTCTGTTCTACAACTGGGGACTTGGACTCTTCAGATACTGCGGTCACACAGCCAGCTTCCTCCTTGGTGTAGCCTGCATCATAGTGCAGTTCATCTTCTGCACCTGGTGGATGAAGCACCACAAGAGAGGACCATTCGAGCAGCTCTGGTGCTGGGCAACCTGGCTTGGAAAGAAGAAATAACAATCTGACGACTATAGGATTATGAAAAAAATATTATTGGTCGCTTTGGCGGCTCTGACCCTTATGAATGCTTGCAACACAAAATCGGCTTCAACCCCTGCTGATGCAGTCCTGGAAAACATCCACGCAAGAAAGAGCGTGCGCCAGTTCACTGATGAGCCTGTCTCACAGGAACACATCGAGACTATGCTCAAGGCTGCAATGGCAGCTCCTACAGCAGTCAACTACCAGCCTTGGAGATTTGTCGTGATAACAGAAAGAGCACGACTTGACGCTATGGCGGAGGTACTGCCTTATGCAAAAATGCTGAAGCAGGCTCCTCTTGCAATCGTTGTCTGCGGCGAGACTACCTGGTTCGAAGGCAGAGAGAACACTTACTGGCAGCAGGACTGCTCTGCTGCGACTCAGAACATACTGCTTGCAGCTGAAGCCCTGGGACTTGGCGCCGTATGGACAGGTGTCTACCCTAATATGGAACTTGCAAGACCTCTTGCAGAATTCCTCGGTCTCCCTGGCACTGTACAGCCTCTCTGCTGTATTCCGATCGGACATCACGACGGAACAACCCAGCCAAGAGACAAATGGAAACCGGAGAACATCCACTATGAGAAGTGGTAGGCTCCGGTGGCCTTGAAGATACGGGCTCCAAAGCTCCGGCAACATAGTACCTCCGACATTTTCCACCCGAAAGTGTCGGAGGTACCTTATTTTTGCGGGGGACCTCCGGCGGAAAGGCGGCAAAAGTGTCGGAGGTCCTGCAGTTTTGCGGGGGACCTCCGGCGGAAAAGCGGCAAAAGTGTCGGAGGTCCTACGGTTTTGCAGGGGACCTCCGACGGAAAGGCGGCAGAAGTGTCGAAGGTATGCAAGATTTTGTTATATTTGTGGGAAATTTCTTACTTTAACCACGGATATGACAGAAAAAGACGAAAAGTACATCTTCGGAGTTGTGAAGGTGGGCGACAAGGGACAGATAGTGATCCCTCGCGATGCAAGAAGGCAGTATGACATCAAGCCGGGTGACGCGCTGCTTCTTTTGGGCGACAATAAGGGAATGGCGCTGGTCAAGACCGAGATCTTCGACAGTGTGGTCGGACAGGTGATGGAGGGCCTTACAAAATGAGAAGGCATTGGATAGACAACCTGCGCTGGGTGACAGTGCTGTTGGTGCTGCTGTATCACGTAATATATTTCTATAATAATAAAGGTGTCATCGGAGGTATCGGAGGATTCGGTGACGGTCCACAGTACCAGGACGTCATAATGTATATCCTTTACCCTTGGTTTATGCCTCTGCTCTTCATCCTTGCAGGAATCAGTTCAAAGTACGCCCTGGAAAAGCGCTCCGGCAGGGAGTGGTTCAAGTCACGCACAAGGAAACTCCTTGTTCCTTCTACCATAGGACTATGCTTCTTCGGAGTCTTCATCGGATGGTTCAATTCTATGACGTCTCCTGCAGCAGAAGCACTTGACCAGCTTCCTCTTGCGGTCAAGTACTTCATTTGGACAATCAGCGGCATTGGGCCTCTTTGGTTCATCCAGGATCTGTGGCTTCTCTCACTCATATTACTGATAATCAGAAAGATCGACAGGAATGGAAGATTTATGGATCTTTGCAGCAGAGCCGGAATAGTCCCTGTGATACTGATGGGAGTATTGCTCTGGCTTGGTCACAGGACACTCATAATGGAGCCCGATCCGGCCAGTGCAGAAGGCTTGTGGAATCTATACAAACCTGCCTTCTACCTGATTCCATTCCTGATGGGCTATTTTGTGTTTTCACACGAAAACATCACAGAGAAATTAAGCCGCGCTTGGATACCTCTGATGGTCTGTGCCGTGATCTCGGGAACAGCACTTATTATACCAGGCTTCGGACAGGACAACACCCTGCCGCAGTACCTCTGCAGCCCGCTCAACAACATCTATGGCTGGCTGATGTGTCTTGCTATGATGGGCTGGTTCAAGAACAGATTCGACCGCACAGGCAAGTTTGCCGACTATATGACCCGCTCAAGCTACGGTATCTACATAGTGCATTATCTGGTAGTAGCTTCGCTGGGCTGCACACTAAAAATGCACACACAGATGTCACCCGTGTGTGCATATATCATACTGACAGTTGCTGTCTTCACTCTCTCACCTGTCATCTATGAGATTCTGCGCAGAATTCCTTTCCTGCGCTGGTGTATACTCGGCGAGAAGAAAAGCAGATAGACTCTCCTGAAAATTATCTTACATACGAAGCATTTCGCAGATAGAGAGCACTCTCGCGCAGACCTTTAAGGATGTTCGGGGTGCTCGCTTCTTCCATTTCCACCACAAATGCAGTGGTACCTGCCTTCTTGAAATTACGGAATATTGCATCGAAGCCAACCATTCCGCTCTGGCCGATCTCCTTTTTATCCTTGATGTGAAGGAGTTCGAAACGTCCAGGGTACTTCTGCATATACTCAACCGGCGCAGCTCCACCTACTACAGCCCAATACACATCCATCTCGATGAACACATTCTGTGGATCTGTGTTGGCGATGAAATAGTCCATCATTGTAGTGCCTGCCACTTTTTCAAACTCGTGTGCGTGGTTGTGATAACCGAAACGGATGCCCGCCTGGTTACATCTGCGACCGATTTCATTGAGGTAAGCAGCCATAGTCTTCAACTCTGCCTCAGTGTTTAATTTCTGTGAATATGACATCACAAGGCGAGGCACTCCGGCCTTCTTATGCGCTTCGATACACTTATCCCACCACGCGAGGGCAGCAGTAAAGTCACCTGAAGCAAATTCCTCAGATGAGAGAAGTCTTGTTGTGTGCGAAGATGTGAATTCCAGACCTGCCTTGTTGAGCGCAGCCTTGAAGGCTTCAGGAGAGAGGCCAGAGAACTGTCCGTCACTGTAGCTTGCCGCTTCTGCGCCGGTGTAGCCCATCTGAGCAAGACGCGCGAGCACATACTCGTGGTTCTTTGCAAAGAGTTCCGGAGTACCGATAAGCTTGCGGGCCGAGTAGAGCTGAACAGACATTTCCACTTTTGGAGCCTCAATTTCCTCGGCAATACGATAGCTTACGTATGCGAACTTCTTGCTGTCCGGGCTCCAGGAGTTTACATTGATAGTGCCCTGACCTCCGAAAAGCTTGACAAGAGTCTCAGGCTCACCACCTGCAGCAGGAATCATCCTCAACTCGACATTCTGGTTCGCTGTGTGGTCGCCTGCAGCGACTTCGTAGTCGTGATATGCTATATACACAACCTTTTCTCCGTCAGGAGATATATGCGGGAACCACGAATTCATATCAGTGTCGAAGGTCATCTGGGTCTGTTCCTTTCCGTTTGTCTTCATCCTCCACGCCTGCATCCTTCCGGTACGTACACTGTTGAACCATATATACTTACCATCCATACTGTATTCAGGACCGTCGTCTAGGCCAGGTGCATCCGTCAAGCGGATTTCCTTTCCTCCCTTGACAGGCATCACATACACGTCCTGTTCATTGTTTGGACCACGGAAGGCGCAATAGGCGATCTTCTTTCCATCAGGGCTGATGCCGTGGAGGTAGCTTGGTCCCAGCGGAGTGATCTTCTTCGGATCACCGCCTTCGAATGGGACTGTATATACATACGAATTCCATCCTTTTTCATTCGGGTCGCCGCTGCTGAGCGCTATCCATTTGCCGTCAGCCGAGATGACGTGGTCGTTGTTGCACTGTGTCACTGCCCCTGTGCTGATCTCGATCAGATCTGTAGAGCCATCGGGTGCAACTTTGTAGAGACGGCCGTTCTTGTTGATTACCAACCATTTGCCATCAGAAGTCCAGTTCGGAGCTTCGATCAGGAACGGAAACTCCTTGATAACCTGGTGACTCCGGGTCTCAAGATCGTATACTTCCAGATAGCTGATCACCCTCTGAGGGTTCTGCGCTGACAGACTAAGGAATCCCGCAAATGCCAGGACAGCACTTAAAAATGTTCTGATTTTCATAGTTGGTGAATTTTAGTGTATGTAGTCTTTGAAGATTTCGTCGAAGATCGCACCTCTGGTCAGCCTTCCGTTCTCGACGCAGATGGTCTCCACTACTCCCCTGGTGCATAGTTTGCCGTCCGACTTGCGGAAGATGTCCTGGTAGAAGACTATCCTTGGTCCCTGACGCTGGAGATTTATGCCAATGACAAAACGGTCACCGCTTCTGAGAGGAAGCTTGTACTCTATGGTGATCTTTGACACCATAGCATCTATTCCGTCATCGTGCAGCTTACCGAAATTCACACCGAGAGTCTCAAGAAACTCGTGGCGCGAATGTTCCATATAATGCTGATAATTAGCATTGTTGACTATCCCCTGAAGGTCACACTCGTAATCGCGCACCTTCATCTCGTGCATAAAGATATAATTTTCCTGATCCATAATTTCATAGCTTAAATATACGTCCGGGCGCCGGTTGGCTGACGCCGGGAGCATACAAATATAAGAAATATAAGCTTAGAAATCTCATATTGCATATGAGATTATTTTTTGCGATATTTGGGGGTTAAACACGTACTACAAACCGATAATATTTAAAACTATGCGTACAGCAATTTACGGTGCCGGTTCTTTGGGCACCATCTTAGGAGCTTATATCAACAAGGCAGGAGTGCCTGTAGAACTTATAAACCGCAACAAGGCGCACGTGGAGGCGCTGAATACGACAGGCGCAAAGGTCGTGGGAACGGTGGAGTTCGAGCAGAAGGTAAAGGCATATACTCCAGATCAGATGTCAGGAGAATATGACATCATATTCCTTATGACCAAGCAGCAGAACAACAAGGAAGTCGTGCAGATGCTTAGGGGTTATCTCGCTGCTGACGGAGTGCTCGTGACATTCCAGAACGGCCTTCCGGAGATGCAGATTGCAGACATCCTCGGCGAGGAGCGCGTGCTCGGATGCACAGTTGCCTGGGGTGCCACTATGCTATCTCCAGGTGTCTGCGAACTCACCAGCGAACCTGACGCGCTTTCATTCTCCCTCGGCTCTATCTCCTCTAAGCGAAGCGGCCATTTTGACAAGGTAAAGGAGCTTCTTGAGCATATGGGAACAGTAGACGTAGAAGAGAATTTCATTGGCACACGTTGGAGCAAGCTGCTCATAAATGCCTCATTCTCAGGAATGAGCGCTGTTTTGGGTTGCACCTTTGGCGAGGCGGCAGCTCCGAAGGAGTCACGCCGCGTTGTGCAGGCTCTGATCAAGGAGTGCATAGATGTATGTGCCAAAGGGGGCATCAGGATAGAGCCTGTACAGGGCAAGGACATCGTGAAGTTACTCGACTATAAGGGCAGTCTGAAGAAGGCAATTTCATTCTTCATCATCCCGATAGCAATCCGCAAGCACGCAAAGCTCAAGGCAAGTATGCTGCAGGACCTTGAGAAGGGCAAGCTGACAGAGGTCGACGCGATCAACGGAGCTGTGTCTGAATACGGCAGAAAGATCGGCTTCCCTACCCCTGCAAATGACAAAGTAGTGGAGATCATCCACAAGATAGAAAAGGGCGAACTCCAGCCAAGTTTTGATAACCTTAAGTACTTCGTATGAGAAAGTTACCCATCATCATTCTGAGCGTCCTGGCAGTCTGTACCGCCATTTCCTGTGAGACTAAGCAGGATTATGGCTGCAGAGCCGAGAAGATTCTGGCTGAGCTTGCGGATCCCGCATCCAGTCACGTTGTTGTCGTTTCACACCGCGGCGACTGGAGGAACTATCCTGAGAACTCCATACCGGCGATAGAATCAGTCATCCGTATGGGAGTGGATATGGTGGAGCTTGATGTGAAGATGACCAAGGACAGCGTGCTTGTACTGCTGCACGACAACACTATCGACCGAATGACAAACGGCAAAGGACGGGTCAGCGACATCACCTATGATTCCCTTATGACATTCAAGATGAGGAGGGCCCACAATGTAGTCACTGACACCCTCAAGGTGCCGACACTCCGTCAGGCTCTGCTCTGCTGCAAGGACAGGATCCTTGTCAATGTCGATCACGCCTATCCGTACTACAAGGAGATTGTGGCTCTGACTGAAGAGCTGGGAGTGACCGGCCAGGTGCTGATGAAGGGCAAAAGCAGCATAGCACAAGTACGCGAGGATATGTCCAGGAATGAGAACAATCTTCTGTATATGCCTATCATCGACATCAACAGACCTCAGGGACAGGCTCTCTTCTCTGAATATGTAAAAAGCGGCACAGCGCCTATGGCCTTCGAGGTGTGCTGGCAGAAGCCAAGCGAGGAGCTCGACTACTGCTTTGAGGAGATACGCAAAATGGGCTCAAGAATATGGGTGAACACCCTGTGGCCGTCCCTCTGCGGCGGCTTCGGCAACGACGATGACGCAGCCCTGGCGGACCCGGCCGTCGTTTACGGCCGCCATATCCAGGCCGGAGCCTCAATGATCCAGACCGACCGTCCGGAACTTCTTCTAAACTACCTACGTAGCATCGGCAGACACGACTAAATTTATATTATGAAAAGAATACAACTTTTATCTCTATTCATTTGCATTGCACATCTTGCTGCAGCTCAAGAAGTTCGCGACACCGTCATAGTATGCGAAGACTATCGGTATGAGGGCCAGTGGCCTGAAGGCAAGGGCGTGCTGATTCACGAAACAAAAGGAATGTTCTGGGGTGATTTTGTGGAAGGAATGCCTCTTCTGTGCAAGCATTGCGATTACTTTGGCGGCAGCTACTATGGTAATTTTGTCGATTATGAATATGAGGGCAATGGTATAAGATTTCTGAAATCCGGTGACGTGTACGAAGGTCAGTTCACCAAAGGCGAAATGACAGGTGTAGCCAAGTACTACGACAAAGTAAAGGATGGCTACAAGATCAGGCAGGGAATGTTCAAATACGGCAACTTCATCGAAGGACGCGAAGTCGTTGTGACTGAGGAGAAGTTTGAAGCGATGAAACCTGTATTTGTGCTGGACGAAATCACTGAAGAGCAGTCTGAATACTTGCAGAAAGCGATAAAGAACACCAGTATGCCAGGATTTGGCAAAAAGGATATGAATGCCTTCTCAATGTGGGTGAACTCACGTCTGGTATACCCGAAATATGAGAAGGCCAACGGCATCCAAGGCAGAGTAACAATCTCTTTCGTCATAGAAGAAGACGGAAAGATATGTGATGTGGAGATCCTCAGGAGCAGTCCTTCCAAAGCCTTGGATGACGAGGCAGTCAGAGTAGTCTCATCCGCCCCGAAATTCAAACCGGCAACCATCAACGGCCATCCAGTCCGTACAAGATGGACTTTCCCGATAATATTTATGCTCCGGTAGTCTCTATAGCCTGAGGCAGTCTTTAACGGTATCTTTAGATCGCTGCACCTCAATCGCACCGCACAGCCCAAACCTCAGGCCACGCCGATCGGGCTCACAGAGCGTATATGCCACATTTGCGTGGCCTAAGGTCGGTTGCAGATGACCTTGGGCCACGCGAATCGCATATATATGCAGCCAGAGCCACTTTGGCGTGGCCTTAGGTTTGGGGACGAAGGTGTCAGTAAAGTCAGGTACTGTCGTAGGTAGCAACAGTAATCACTGAAAATCAATGAGATACCAGTAAAAAAACACCGCAGAATTGTTGCAAATCTTGATTTCTTTTGCAAACTTTGTCGAACTGATTGCTTCAGACAATTCACAGGTAGGAGTCTAATACTCCACAAGATGAGCAGCAGGAATTCTATTAACAGGTATTAATATAGGAGGGAAGATATGAAGGGAGAGAAGGATACCGGATATTTCCACATTTGTACAGACGGAAGGGCACTTCCTTGGATGTTCCAGGATGAAAGAGATTTCATTGCTGGCATCAATCGTATTGCAATATGCCATCTTATGACTGCTTTGGAGGTCATTGCATTCGTACTGATGGACAACCACGTGCATTTTGTGCTGTATGGCACGATGCCTCAATGCAAAGCGTTCATCAACTTATATAAAAGGCTCACTGGAAAATGGATACTTACCAAATATGGAATCAACGACTATTTGAGAGGATTGCCGACCGAGATTCTGCGCATTGAAAGTGAGGAGAGCCTTCTGAACACTTTAGCATATCTGGACAGAAACCCTCCTATGGCAGGTTACCGCTATATGCACAGCGAATATCCTTGGGGATCATCTAAGTATCTGTTCCGTGACACAAAAACGACGGACGATGAAGAATCTTGGAAACCCGCTTCCACTTACACCCGCCGTGCATTGAGATCTATTCTGAACTCGAAAGCTGAAATCCCAGGGCACTGGCTTATCAATGAGTCCGGAATGATCCACCCTCAATCATTTCTCAACATCAGAAAACTGGAATCCTGCTACAAGACTCCAACCAGATATGCCTATTTCCTGGCAAAGAAAATAGAAGGTATAGTCGAACAGGACCTCCAGCACTCCCAGAAATTATTTATCCCGGACAAAGAACTTAGGCCAATAGTCAGCAAGATGACCCGAGAATTGTTCGGTACTGACAACATCACCGAACTTGATGTCAAGGAAAGACTCCTCATAGCCAAACGTTTGAGATACAGCTACGCCTCTACACTCAAACAAATCTCACGTATGGTCCATCTGTCTCCAGCTGCCTTGGATGGTTTCATATAATCCTATCATCCCAAACCTCAGGCCACGCCAATCGGGCTCTCAGAGCGTGTAAGGCACATTTGCGTGGCTTAAGGTCAATTGCGGTTGACCTTAGGCCACGCGAATCGCATCTATATGCAGCCTAAAGCACTTTAGCGTGGCCTAAGGTTTGGGACGGGAGGAGGCACGTCGGAGAGCGAGAGGGCCTAAGGTTTGGGACGGGAGGAGGAAGGTTGGAGGGAGGGTGGCTGGAAGGTTTGTAGCTGAAGGCTTGGCGATTCGGAAAAGATTGGCGACATTTGCAGGAGGCCGGAGACAGAAACCGGATCTTAATACTATGAAGAAATATTCATTCGACAAACTGCCTGACATCAAGGATGTACAGGTGGAAGACGACATCAGATCAAAGATGCCGGGCAGTCTGGGGGCGTTTTTGAAGGACGCGCTGTGGGACAATCTGTTCGTATATTCTTTTGCGAATTTTGCATATCTGTTCATTATTGTTGTCGGCGTATGCCTGGCGATAGTTTTCGGTGACATTCCGAGGCTGATAAAGGTGCTGGTGATTGTCGGCATCTGTAAAGGAGCTCTTGTGCTGAATCTGATACAGATGTACAATAAATTCAAGAAGATCAATGTATTCCCAGTCATCACTCCAGAAGGTGTAACGCATATGATTACAGCTGACAACCACGGCGAGAAATATATCAGGCTCACCACAATGGCGTGGAAGGATGTCAAGAAGTTAAGGGTATATAAGAACTTCGCCACTCTGGAGATCAAGAACATCAGAGCGGTAAAGGATGACATAGGACTCGCATATATATGGTCAGATGACATCGAGACGCTGAAGGACCAGATCATATATCTTTGGAAAGAGGCCTTGTCTGCAAAGCCTGACACCCAAGAGTTCTATATGTACTCAGAAACACAGCAGAACGAAATAGAAAGTTACATCAACGAGACCTTCGGCCAGTATGAGCAGGTGCTGCACGAAATCATATCCCCTGACATCCATCTGGACATCGCAATGATTCCTCCACAGGAGGGACGTGACTATTACACCCTCTGCACCATAGGAGCAGGAGCTTACCGTATGGACATTGACAAACAGATACGCCTGGACTATCTCTTGTCGGAGCACTCGGAGTACATCATATACATCCCGTCAGATTGGAAGCTTGATTCAGAATCGTTCAAGGATGAGAAATATTACTGGCCTGTAAGATTGCTTGGTCAAATAGCCCGATTGCCTTTATACACAGATTCCTGGCTGTGCGTAGGCCACTCCGTTGGCACTGAAGACGGCCTTCCTTACACCGATGATCTCCCATATAACAACTCACTCCTGATTTACCCGGGATCCGACATCCTGCATCCAAAAGCAAGCTGCAATCTGTCAAGCGGCAAGACCGTGATGTTCCATCAGATTCTCCCTATCACTCAGGAAGAGCTGGAATTCAAGGAAGAGAACAAGACAACCGACCTTCTGGCAGAGATATTCCCAGAAGGAAGTGATGTGATAGAAACTGTATTAAACAGAATAAAGCTTTAGAGTATGGCACGCGAGATCTGCATTCAGAATTCACGACTGATCAAGCGTCCGCTTGGCATAGCGGACATCATTGGCGGCACCGGCTGGAAATATGGAACACTTGACGACCACGGAAGAATTGACACAGGAAAGATCAAACCGGATGGTCCGTTGGTAATATATGATACATCCAGAATAGGAAGAGGCGTCCAGATCATCGGCATTGAGAGCAATAAAGAAATAAAGCTTGCTCTACCGGTCCCATCAACAGACAGGGATGTTACACTGCTGTACGAAATTGCGGAAAAGATTGCAGACCTCTGGAAATCAAAGCACATCATCGTAGAAGAAGATAAGGTAAGCATTTCAGACATAGGAAGATATGTGAAATATGACCACAATATGAACATATCTTTCCTTAAGAATGTCCGCGAAACATTCAAATGCGAATGGGTCGACTTATCGTGTGCAACCCTGCATATATCCATCACAATCAGACAGTTGGAAGAATTCTCGGACGATTATAACAGTTTCGGCAATTACCTTCACGAAAAGCAGAAGACCGATGTCTGGATGCCATTCCCTTTGATCGCTCAGATTCAGGGAGAGATCACTCCTCTCTATGTGGTTTTCGATAGCGGACACATCATCCTGCCTAAAGAGCCACAGATGAAGCACATTGTCGATGGTAAGGAAATCTTATGCCAAGAAGCCTGTGTCATCGTGTCTGAACTTTTCCCTGGTCAGAAACACAGTCTGCTCAACTATGAGACATTCCTTCAGAGAGTCCCACCGCAAAAAACGGAAGAATTCGACCACAGACACATTATGGTCAAGCCATTATCCATCAACGAGCTCAAGGCAATCTTTTCAGAGAAGATTTAGCCTAATTTCCACCTCCACAGCAGATTCTCCTCTGCACAGCCCAAACCTCAGGCCACGCCGATCGGGCTCACAGAGCGTATATGCCACATTTGCGTGGCCTAAGGTCGGTTGCGACTGACCTTGGGCCACGCGAATCGCATATATATGCAACCAGAGCCACTTTGGCGTGGCTTAAGGTTTGGCGGTTCGGAAAAGATTGGCGAAATTTGTCGGGATTTTGCGGCAAGTTAGGCGCTGGCGAGATTTGCAGGTAGGACTTTGTCAATGAAACATCTCGAAAATAAGGGCAGAGCAAACAAGCAAAGACAGATCAAACAAAGACAGATCGAACAAAACAGACCGAACAGTAGATAGTTTGAATAGGAAGTAATATATGAAAAGATATATAATGACAGTCTTGGCGAAGATGAGGACAGCAGCTGCGGCTGCGGTGGCAGCTATTGTGGCTGCTGCGAGTATGGTTTCTTGTGTGAACTTCGATGATTCGGAGATATGGGACAAGCTCAACGAGCACGAGCAGCGTATCAAGGAACTGGAGGAGGTGTGCGGGAGGCTGAATGCCAACATTGAGGCGCTGCAGGTGGTAATGATAGCCCTGCAGGAAAATGATTATGTGACAGGAGTCACTAAAATATGCGAAGACGGAGTGGAGATCGGCTACTCGCTTTCGTTTGCCAAAGGAGGCACAGTGACTATCTACCACGGACAGGACGGAAAAGACGGTCAGGACGGGGAGAAAGGAGAAGATGGGCAGAACAGCCCCGCCCCGAAGATCGGCATCAGGAAAGCTGCTGACGGAGAATACTACTGGACAGCAGATGAGGAGTGGCTTACTGACGAGAATGGAGAGAAGATTCCGGCAGTGTACAACAAGGGTAAAGAGGGTAAATATATCACACCTATGTTCAGGGTTGCTGACGAGGGATGGTATATATCTTTCGATGAGGGCAACAGCTGGAAGTTTTACGGAGATCTTGACAGTGCCGGCAACGGAGCCATCTTCACTGACATCGAGATCGGAGACAGCTACATCATCCTCACGACCAATGACGGAATCGTACTGGAGATTCCCACAAACATAGTTTACGAGAGCAGCCAGTCACTGGTCAACCGTTTGAACACCAATGCCTCCTCACTTCAGACTATCGTAAAAGCTCTGAGAAAGGGAGAGCACATCTCATCGGTTATGCCCCTGGTGGAAAAATATGCAATAATAGGCTATATGCTGAACTTTTCTCAGACCGGATCAGTTACAATCTATCACACACCAAGCGGAGAAGACTCGAACGAGGATCACTGCCCTATCGTCGGAGTCAGGCAGCAGGCAGACGGAATGTACTACTGGACAGTGAACGGGGTCTGGCATCTGAACCAGGACGGCAGAAAGATTCCCGTCATATCCAACGACTTCCCTGCCCCAATCTTGAAGACCGGAGGCGGACTTTGGTATATATCCTTCGACAATGGCACTACTTGGCAGGAAGTAAAAGCTGCCAGCGACGGCGTAGCTGAAACCATAAAGGTTCCATATTCCTTGATTCACGGCAACAGGTACAGCAGCGGCCACACGACTGAAACCACACGCGCCTCGATTTTTCCATATACAGTCACCGTACCAACCGGAGTAACCATCAGACCAAAAGACGGATACGTCTGGGGCTGGTACACAAATGTCAACACCTCCACCCCGACAAGCAGCACTCTGGCATCAGGAGGATGGGTGACAACCACATATACTGGTAACGGATCCGCGATCGGTGTCACAATAAAGAAGACCAACGATGCGGTCATTGACTTCGCAACAGACGGCGACTCACCGGAGGATTATCTTGACACAAGCGACCCTTCTATCTGGTATATGGAAGAAGCCGGCACAGGCACTACCGGGAGCCAGACATTCAGCAAAGTGGATCTCGGAGACGCGAACTATGTCAGCCTGACATTGGCAGATGGAACAGTACTGCAGATCATCACTCAAAAAGGCGCTGAAGAGAGGGAATCCAACTATTGGTATGACAAGAGCTTCACCTGCATCGGCGACAGCATCACCGCCGGGGCAAGTACTACCAAGACATACTGGGAGTACCTGGAAGAAATCCTCAATCCTCTGAGTATGAAAGCAATGGGAGTTTCAGGCTCGTGTGTAAGCGCGAAGTCAGACTATGGCACCAGCAACAGTCCTCTGATCAACCGCTACACCTCGATTCCGGACTCGGATGTCATAACCATATATATGGGAACAAACGACTATGGCCACGAAACTCCGCTCGGCACCATCGAGGACAAGGGCGACATCTCATTCTACGGAGCCCTCAACACCATAATTCCTGGAATCCAGGCCGCCCACCCGAACTCCAGACTGATCTGGATTACCCCTACCCACAGATACGGCCGAGGCACCAGCGGCATTCTGGGCACCGCCTTCACATATGACTACATCCCTAACGGAAGAGGTCACAACCTGAAGGATTATGTAGACGCCATCAAGGCGGTCTGCGAAAGACATTCGGTACCCGTAATCGACCTTTTCAACATCAGCGGAATCGATCCTTCGGTCAGCGAAATGAGGTCCAAATATATGCCTGACGGCCTGCACCCGAACGCAGCGGGTCACGAGAAGATCGCCTCCATCATAGCGGCTGCACTCGAGAACCTCCGCTGGTCCCCCGCAGGTGGCGCAAACTCGGGCCCGGACTCGGGCGCGAGCAATGCCATATATTCATATATCCCTCAAACTCCTGGAATCCTCTCCCCTAATGACACCTATAAGAGAATCCCTCTGATCTCTCAGGGCGGTCAAGATGGAACTATCTATAAAGGACTGAGTTTCAGAGGTGATGGAAGCGGAACTGTCACCATAAAAGACCTTGACAGCAGGTCCACTGTCGCCACTATGAAATGGGACAAGAGCGACAAAATCAAGCCTCACGACAACTCAGTGTCAAGACGTTTCAGCTCTGGCAGCAACCTCCCCATTGACATCACGTGGACCTTGAACTCAACTTACAGGACAGCTACAGGCCTACAGGAACCAGGTTCCAGGGCCATCTCGCCAAAGATGCCTCTGTCATTCTACTCTGACATAAGTTTCACCATTTCTTCCTGCACATTCATTGTCTTCTGCTACAGCTCCGACGGTGCATATCTGGGTCAGATAAACACATCGCTCAACGGAATCACCAACGCCAGCAGCCAATGGCTACCCGCCGGCACAAGGATAACAGCAAACACCATCAAGGCCATCGCACCCAAGACCCACCATATCGCCATCGCCGCCAATAAGAACGAAATCCCTTCATATGACGCGAAATATTCGGGCGAGACCTTCCATATATATTCGAACGTATATAACAACTATGCCTCAGCGGCGGACAAGCATATCGGCGAGTGCTGTGTATATAACGTAGGAGGCGACGGTAATATATGGTCAAACACCCTTGTCCAGCTTCTCAAAATAGGCTTCATCAACGACAAGAATCTCTGGCCGGCTGCTACAGAGGCCAGGCCTTACGGCAACTTTGTCGTGGACAATGACAACCAGTACCTCTATGCGTTTGTTATGTACTCTTCAAAGTCATTGACTTACTGGTACAAGTTCGCACTCCCGTCAGTGAGCGACGGAGAATGGAATGAAACCTACGGATGCAGGGTAAAGACTCTTACAGAAAAGGATGTGCTGGACAGTTGGACTACTCCACTGCAGAACTATATTCAGGGAGCCTGTGTGTACGACGGTCTGATATGGTCCACAGAAGGCTTCACAGGCTCTTCTGGAGTCAATCTCGCAAGGATGAGAGTCATAGACCCATCCAAGAAATCCGAAATCGCTGTCTTC
>JAFZED010000018.1 GCA_017560825.1 Bacteroidales bacterium
TCGACATAATTCTCGACGATGTCGTGCAGGAAGGCGTCGTTGGATTCAACCACGTTGTAAGATGCCATATCTATGGATATAAGACAACCTGCCTCCTTTGCCAGCTCCACTGCGCGTCGGATAGTTGCCTGATTCTGAACGAGATAGCCCTCGATATGGAAATAATCATATCCCTGGAAATACTCCAGCTTCAGGTCCTCAGGCACAAGCTCGAGCGCTGCTCCGAGGTACACCGCGAATGTCCTCTCCGCGTTCGGAGCGGTGATGAACACCATAGCCCTGCCCGACGAATTCACGCCCTTGAGAAGGGTAGACTTGATGCCGTACTGAGCCTGGTCGCTCTTGAAGAGGTGTCCCAGATCGTCATCTCCGACCTTGCCGATGAAGCCGGATTCCATACCGAAAATAGCGGTTCCTGTGATAGTGTTGGCTGCGGATCCGCCTGCCACCAGCTGCACTCCCATAGGCTTGAGAGTCTTCCAGATCTTGTCTCCGGTCTCCATATCCACGTGCTGCATACTGCCTTTCGGAAGGTGGAACTCTTTAAGGAATTTATCGTCAGGAAGTATCGCCAGAATGTCTGTCAGGGCGTTTCCAATGCCAAGTATTGAAGCCATAATTGTATGATTTTCTCTATAAACACACAAAGATAGCAAACTTTTGAATAAATTTGCAGGCTCTCAGTCAAGGCTTAGATGAAAATGGATAAAAGGATATATAATATATTAAAGTACTGCCTCTCGGCCGGCCTGGCCTTCGTGCTACTGTACTTCTCCTTCCGCGATGTGGACTGGACGGAGTTCTGGAGCAGCGTGAAAGCCTGCAGATGGGAGTACATCGCCCTGTCAATGGCCACAGGAGCTATTGCCTTCTGGCTCAGGGCGTTGAGGTGGCGCAAGCTCCTTCTTCCAATCGATCCGTCCATCACGGTTTTGACAGCATTCAATGGAGTGAATATAGGAAATATATCGAACTATGTCTTCCCGCGCATCGGGGAGTTCGTGCGCTGCGGCGTGATTACACGCCGCTCAGCACCGAGCGAAGACGGGAGCGGGCAGAAGAAGGCGACGTATGAGAAAGTGCTTGGAACAGTGGTGCTGGAAAGAGGATGGGAACTGCTCGTGATGTTGCTGCTTCTGGTTGTCGTCGTGGCAGGAGGTTTCGACAGGTTCGGCGGCTTCTTCGTGGACCAGATTCTCACGCCGATGTCGCAGAAGTTCAATTTAGGAATATGGGGAATTCTGGCCGTGCTCCTTGCTGCAGGCCTGCTGGCGCTCTATCTTTTGTGGCGTTTCAGAGAACGTGTTCCTTTCTGTAAAAAGATATGGGGAATCTTCCGCGGCGTCATCCAAGGCTTCTCCAGCTGTATGAAGATGGACCAGAAGTGGCTCTTCTTTGCCTACACAGCACTGATCTGGATGATGTACTGGCTTATGGCTGCCAGCATAATGTGGGCAGCACCATTCCTGGACGGCCTTGACCTGATAGACGCCCTCTTCCTCTCCCTGGTCGGCGGCCTCGGCTTCGCCGTGCCCGTCCCCGGAGGCATAGGCGCCTTCCACTTCATCATCAGCCTCACCCTCTCAGTAATGTACGGCATCCCGATGGAGACAGGAATCATCTACGCAACCCTCTCCCACACAGCACAGGCCATAATGCAAATTGCCTTCGGCCTGGGATCGTACACCTACGAAGCAGTGGCCAAAGGCAATCAGTAATTGTCTAGTGACATCAGATTTCGATGTCGTATTAAGCGACCGAAAGAAGTCTGCTTTACTCCATCGTCAACTCCACCGGACAATGGTCCGAACCGAAGATTTCGGTGTGGATTTTCGCATCCTTCAGTCTGCCCTTAAGATTCTCACTTGTAACGAAATAGTCAATACGCCAGCCGATGTTCTTCTGACGCGCCTGGAAGCGGTATGACCACCAGGAATATATGTCAGTAGCATCCGGATAGAAGTGTCTGAACGTGTCGATGAATCCCTTGTCCAGAAGGTCAGTGAACTTGCCTCGCTCCTCGTCAGTGAAGCCCGGATTGCGCCTGTTAGTCTTAGGATTCTTCAGGTCTATCTCCTGATGAGCGACATTCAGGTCACCGCAGTACACCACTCCCTTCTTCTGGGCCAGTCCGCAGAGGTAATCCCTCATCGCATCCTCCCAGGTCATCCTGTAGTCCAGTCTCTTGAGCTCATCCTGAGTGTTAGGCGTGTAGCAGCATACAAGATAGAAGTCCTCCATCTCCAGAGTTATCACCCTACCCTCGTGGTCGTGCTCATCTATCCCCAGGCCATAAGTCACACTCAGCGGAGTGTGTTTTGTGTATATGGCCGTGCCGGAATAACCCTTCTTGTCTGCAAAGTTCCAATATGACTGATAGCCAAGGAATTCCAGATCCAGCTGTCCCGCCTGCATCTTAGTCTCCTGCAGACAGAAGAAATCAGCATCCAACTCCTCAAATATATCGGCAAACCCCTTACCGCACACAGCCCTCAGGCCATTCACATTCCAAGAAATAAACTTATACATATCCTTACTTTTTCTGCGAAAATAACACTTTTTCCTCACAACTCCCCAGCGCGAGTGCAAAAACCCCGTAAAA
>JAFZED010000019.1 GCA_017560825.1 Bacteroidales bacterium
AATCATTGAAACAGGTATGACCGACAATCATACTATGGAGCACCTTGACATCCTGTGCAACAGGTTCGGTGGCAGGCTTATAGGATCTGATGCATATGACAATGCAGCTGAATGGTGTGCCGCCAAATTTGAGGAATGGGGTCTTGAAGTGTGGATGCAGGAGTGCGGAGAAGTGCCGGTAGGCTTCAACAGAGGACCTTGGTTCGGCAGGATGGTAGGCGGGAATGGAATGACCCTCCATTTTGCAACACCATCATACACAGTAGGCACCAAGGGAGTCCAGAGAGGCCACGTACTCATCGAACCTCGCACCCAGGCCGAATTTGACCGTATGAAAAAAGAGCTCAAGGGCGCTTGGGTACTTATCGGTGGAAAGAATAACGGTTTCCCTATCGACTGGTCAGAAAAAGGTGACAGCATCAGAGCTGCAGCCATCGAAAAAAACGTTCAGATCGAGAAGGAAAACAGGGAGATTATGGCATATAACAGAAGCCTCAAGGATCTTTCCGACAAAGAAAAGGCAAGGAAGAAGCTGGTTGAGAAGGAGACTATACCTTATATATATGAACCCGCGATGTTCTACAAGCAAATGGTTGAAGCGGGAATATTGGGCATCATCCAATCCTCAGCCGTTCCGATCACAGCTCTATATGACAGAAAGAATCTTGACAAGATGACATTTGACCACCTGCCTCCGGTTCCGGACATCAAACTTGATGAAGAGCAGTACGTCGTCATCGAAAAAATGGTCAAGAGACGCGAGTATTTCCAGCTTGAGTTCGACATCAGGAATCACTTCAAGATGGGTCCTGTAAAATACCACAATGTCATCGGCGTGATGAAAGGAACCGAATTTCCTGATGAATATGTGATTGCAGGAGGCCATCTTGACGCATATGATGTCGCAACCGGAGGTGTTGACTGCTCAAGCGGAGTGGCTCCGATAATGGAGGCTGCCCGACTCATTGCTGAAGCCGGAGGCAAACCGAAGAGGACAATACTCTTCAGCCTGTGGGCAGGTGAGGAGTTCGGACTGCTTGGAAGCCGCTATTTTGTAGAGAGCGGAACGGTTCCTCTTGAGAACATCGCAAATTACTTCAACAGGGATTACACACCTTTTGTACCTATGGGAATTACAGTTCCTGAAGCGATGTACGAGGATTTTGTCAGCGTGTGCGAGCCATTGGCTGATGCTCACCCGGATTTTCCGTTTACAGTAGAAAAACGCAAAGGAGAGCCAGGTCCAAGACCTGAAAAGGCAGGCGGATCAGACCACGCCTACTTTGCAATGAACGGTGTGCCTACATTCAGTTTCAACATCAGAGACCCTAAGGGCTACAACTTCGACTACAGAGAGATCTGGCACACAGAAAGAGACACCTACAACAAGAGCATCCCGGAATACCAGGAACACGCCGCCACCTGCACAGCCGTAGTCCTCTACGGCATCGCAAACCTGGACCACCTCCTCAACAGAGAAGGCACCTACAAGGACTAAACGGAGATACTGACTAAGAATAAGCAGGCATTTTACTTATATTGTTGTGTATCGATTGATGTAGAGAGTCCTCTAAAAGAGCTATTCTTGAAGGTCTGTAGGCAGAATTGTAAGGCCAGTCCTTGAAATGGCGGCTCTACAAGGATTGGAGGCGAAAAATGATGGGCCAGTCCTTGAAATAGGGGTCCTACAAGGATTGGTTGCAAAGAATGATGTGCACTTCCAAGATAATGGGCCTTTTCTTGGAAGTCCGGGGCAAAACATTGTCAACTTCCAGAAAAAGCGCTGTTTTCTTGGAAGCTGCCAAGCCACAGGCCAATCTGGCAAGAGGGAAATCAATCTGAATTGCTGGAATAAAAAAAAGAGGCTGACAAATCAGTCAACCTCTTGAGGTGTGCCCGAGATAGGAGTCGAACCTACACGCCGTGAAGCACTCGCACCTGAAACGAGCGTGTCTACCATTTCACCACTCGGGCTTGCAAAAGCGGGACAAAGATATAAAAATCTTTTGATATACGAACTATTTTTTTCTTTTATATCACTATCTCATATTTATATTCCTTGTCCCACCCGTTGATGGTCAGAGACACGTGTGTGATGGCGAAATCAATATCTATGATTATGTCGTGCAGGTCAGGGGCGGTCCAGTCGTAACCACTCGAGGATATATATTCCCCTATCGCAAAACTTTTGGACAGTCCGGTACCGTCATCAACCTCCAGCGCAAGCGTATTGTCCACCTGACGCGGCAAAACCACACTTATCTCCCCGTTTGCGTCAGGAGCGGACTTATATGCAAATCTCCCTTTTGACGGATGGCCGTCACTTCCATAACCATTGACATTGCCGTGCAGGATGAGATTAACCAATTCACGATCTTCCCCTATCACATTAATCCTCATATTGCAGTGATTTTTCCTCATCACAACAACCTCGCTCACAGATTCTCCAGAAGCTTCCACATCGGAAACGTGCATATAGACCGGGGGACAGTCATCACCATAGGGGATGGTCAGTCCTGACTCTGATGCATAGATTCCGGCTCCGCACCAGGATACCACCTTTATGGTCTCGCGAGGAACATCAATGACCACTTGATCTTTAAAATATACCGATTCTAATGATCCCGTGAAGATGAAACCGTCAGATGCCGACAGATGATAGTCAGCCGACTTTATCACGGAAGGATCCACCTCACTGAAATCAAGCAACAGTCTGCACGGACACTCGATTCTGTCCTCCTTCACAGAACATCCGGCACAAATCAGCAGACTAACTGTCAAAAGCAGCAATCTGAACGGTAGCATCTTCATAGTATTCTCAAATTAAATGATCTCCTCAATAAGTTCTCCTGTAATCCAATCCTGAACCTGGATCTTGAATTCTGCCACGTGGCCGCTCACCGGTACATCCGGAGAATCAGATCCCGGGCGTGTAACTTTAAGAGAGATCTCATAAGCAGTGTTCTTGGTAACGTCAGGAATAGTTATCGGATAGTAGAGTTTCTCACCTCCAAGGAGGGCCTCCACAACAAGTCTGGTGTATCTTTCCGACCACACTTCCTCACTTGAGTCCTTGGTTGTAGGGTTAGGATAGCAGTAATAGTACTTGTCAGCGGTGTATGTACCGTTATAAGGAATTATGATCTGAGATGTAAGTTTGTCACAGATAAAGTTCAGAGCCTGTTCATCTTCCTCATTCTTCATCTTGTTATACCACAGTTCAGGCATATCGTCAGTCATATAAGTCTTCTCTCCCGCCACATTTACCAGATAGACAGCTGTCACCTGGAATTCCATCTGCTGATGGGTCAGAAGCTCAAAGCTGTTGATTACAGTCCTGAGTACAACTTTTGCCGCCAGACGCGAAACCGGGATAGTGACACTTGTGTTTGCTGTAACCTCAATGTCCACAGAGCCCTCCATAACCATCGACTCGATAGTGTTGTCAGACAGCTTGGATGTCATTGATGTCAGGGAAGTAAGAGATGTGACTCCTGACAGCTCCGGAGCATTGACAATGGCCACGACCTTCTTCTTGCCAGGAACACACGGCAGCACAAGCGACTCCTTCTCCTGAATGTCACTCGTCTCCAGATTGCCTTCCTCATCGAACAGGAACACCTGCAGAGAATGTACGGCAGCCGGAGTGCCAGGCTCATTTTTCTCAGAAACTTTCGTCACAGCGGAAGGGATAGAAATCTTCAGTTCCACCATCTCATCAGCCGACACAGTCTGCTCATTGATCTTTTCCTCACAAGCGGCCAAAGCCACAGCGGCAACAGCCGCGATAAAAAGTTTACGTTTCATAAAATTTGGGTTTTAATAGTTATTATTATCCTGCTTCACAAGCAGGTGCATTTCCGGGTCAAGGTTTGCCCTATGGCGCATATACGGGTCATATGCAAGGCAAAGCCTGTAATATTTCTGAGCCTCCTCCTGCTGTCCCAGACGGGAAAAGACCATAGCCTTGAGATAACATACCTTCGGATCCGAGTCATCCAGTCTGGAAAGCACATCCAGAGCCGAATGATTGTAGTCAGCCGACATAAATGCCAGGGCAGCATTGTAGTCATCATAAGGGCGCAGCAAGTAGACCGCCTTCTTATAGTCCATATCCCTTATTGCCTGGACACCAGCCATATATACCGTATCAACCTCTGTCGTATGGACAGTGTCCTTCTGCATTCCTATACGGTGCATATGGAAGTCAAAGCTTACACTTCGAAGCTTCGGATAGACCTTCTCCCTCAGATAGCGGTACTCCGAAAAACGTGATATTCTTGCCTCAACCGCATCCGGATCCTCGTCAGCAGAAATCTCAGCCAATATCCTTTTCCTGGATGCCTCGCCAAGAACGGTGTCATTAGCCACCAGTCTCTCCAGCTGTTCCCAGTTCTCAGGTAGTTCCGAAGCCACCAGACTGTCTCTCCAGTCCTCCGGCACAAAATCCCTGATGTAATCCTTCACAGCCTGCGAACGGGCTGCAGAAAGTCTTCTGTTGTTGGCATAGGACCCTTCCGGCGAACAGGAAGCGACAATCACAAGCGAATCCAGCTCAAGCCCGTCCCTGGCCACAATGTCATCAATACACTTTCTCACCCTCCTCAGCTCAGACGCATTGTCGCCAAGCGATGTATCCACCTGCGAGCTTCCCTGATGGAAGTCAATCAAAGCCTTTGTGTTGTCGTGCACAACCCTCTCCAAGACCAGCATCCTGTATTTAGTCCTGTCATCAAGCAG
>JAFZED010000020.1 GCA_017560825.1 Bacteroidales bacterium
ATCAGAGGGTGATTACCTTGTAGCCAAGAATATTCCTTTCGTATGGAACTCTACCCTTTATGGCGGTGAGTACCACAGAATCGAGTTCAAGATCGTCGAGACAGGCACTTGGAACGGCTATGCTTACCCTGAGACCAATGTGGACCAGTATCCTAACACAGAGTTCACAGTAAGCATCGGTGGCGAGAACATCGCAGTTGACGCTCCAGAAGGAACATACGACGTTTACTTCGACAAGGCAAACCTCAAGGTTTGGGTTATGGCTCCGGGCTACAAGCCGGGCGAGACTCCATCTGAGCCAGAGCAGCCTGAGTACACTCTTGACGGAAAGCAGTGGATGGCAGAAATGGACGGAATGCCTGTTCTTTTCGATTTCGGTATTGCAGAGGAAGGAATGCTTACTGTAGCTCTTCCTAATATGGAGGGAACAGCATTCGCTCTTTATATGGCAGGTCTCTATGAAGTTGTTCCTGCAGACGCAACATCAGGTGTTATTGTCTTCACTCAGTATGACTGGGAGTGGGATGAGTTTGCAGAGCCGGTAGAAATCCCTTATTCAGAGCTTGGCGCCACTTCAGTAAAGGCTGTATGTGAGGCAATGTTCGGAATTACAGATCCTGTTTCATTCACATTGGTTGAGAATCCTTATGAGATTGAGTTCGAGACTTCAGGCGGCGGTGCTTCAGGTGAGGTCGCTGACGGTCAGTACTGGTTCATCGAGCCTACTAACCAGAAGGTTATGACTCCGCTTGCTGAGACTTATACATATGGCCGTCCGGCAGCTGCCGATGCAGTAAACGGTGCAAGTACTGCAGCTAATGCATTTACTCTTCTCTACAACGCAGACTGGTCTTGCTACACTATCCAGGACAGCTACGGAAGATACCTCTATCAGGGTATGATGGAAGACGGTTACACTCCATACAGAACAATCAGTGTTTCAGATGAGCTTCCTGCAGCTGACGATGAGAACCTCGCGTTCTATATGTGGACAGTTTTCAACAACGGTGACGGCACATATGACATCTACAACTCCGCTTCCTACTACTCGATCACATATTCTCCAAGCTACAACAACTGGGAGATCTACGATCCGTACGAATCAGATTTCGCAAACCTCTTCCCATCACTCGTGAAGGCAGACAATCCTATAGAGTAACGGACGCCACATTTAAAGGGCCGCAGGTCCTTTGGTGATATGACCATAAATAGTCGGTGCAGCCTGCACCGACTATTTTGCAGTATATATATTATATATATCTTTGTGTAGTATAAAAATCATTAGAGATGAAGAACATTTTTAACCTTGCCTGCGCCTTTCTTATGGCCGTGGCCTTAGTCTGTTGTGACAAACCGCAGACCGATGAACCTGATGTGCCGCAGGATCCTGTGGCCGATTTTGAACTCAGCGTGTCAGATGTGACAAGCACTTCCTGCCATTTTGAGGTTGTGCCTGCCGATGACCAGATGACTTATGTCGTGATGCTGGTTGCGAAGGAGGATTTTGATGCCTACGAAGATGAATACAAGTATCAGGACAACGACCTGGAATGGTTTGGCAGAAAGGCAGGCGAGGAGGGCAAGACTCTGAATGAATGGCTTCAGGGATTTCTTCACAAGGGTCCATTTGAGGGTGATGAAGAAGGACTTATGCCGGGAGAGGATTATTATCTTTATGCATACGGCCTCGATGCTGAAGGCTATTTCACTACAGGAGTCACAAAGGTTCTGTTCTCGACACCGAGCATATGCTTCAGGGACCTTGCGTTTGAGATAGAAGTGACAGATATAGACTTGACACAGGCCAGGGTCAATGTAAAGGCAAGCCAGAAGGATGCCCTTTTCTTTGTCAATGTCTTTTCACTGCAGCAATACGAGGAATGGGGCGGAGGTGAAGCGGCATTTGCCAACCACGCTGCTGCACTTGTAGACTATTACATAACGATGGGCCAGACCCTTGAGGCAATGGTAACTAATCTGGGATCTGTAGGAAGCGCGTCGCTGATCTTCGATGACCTTACAGACAATACGGATTATATTGCCTATGCAGTGGGAATAGACGAGAATTTCTTTGTGAATTCCGAGGCGACGATTGTCTCTTTCAAGACAGGACAGGTCGCTCAGTCCTCAAATACATTTACGATTGACATCACAGGAACGACTTTCTGTGCTGTCCAGGGCACAGTCACCCCATCAAATGGCGATCCTTTCATATGCACCATCCAGTCCAAGGCACAGCTCGAGCAGTACGGATCTGACTCGGAGATAATGTACGACCTGATCGCTACATACGAAAAATGGGGAGCGCTGGAGGATGTCCTTTATGCAGACCAGATTGTGGATCTTGAAGCCATCTCATCACTGTCTCCTGAGACGGAGTATTCTGTGCTGTGCTTCGGCTGGGACGGAGCACCGACCACAGGTCTGACAAGGGCGGACTTTACTACAGCTGCTGCTGGAGGAAACCCTCGTAACCAGGAAATCTCTTTTGCCCTGTCTGACATCCTTCATAACAAGGTGACAGTCAACATAACCCCTAAGCTTGGCCTGCACTATTTCTATGACTGTATGCCTGTGCAGGTGCTCAACGATTATATTGAATCGGAAGGAACTGAGGATGAGGCAATATGCCGTTTCATTGATGAAAGGATAGACTACGGTGCAGAATTCTTCTTCTGCACAAGAAAGGAGTATCTTGAGGATATGGGTGCAGCCATAGGCAAGCATAAATGGACTTTCACCGGTCTGGAGGAGGACACAGAGTACCTTATAGTGGCTGCTACAGTAAATATGAACACAGGAAAAATCGCGCTCAGAACTCCGTTCAAGAGCGATGTGTTCAGGACGACAGTCCTTATAGAAAGTGATGCGGCGGTAACTTTTGTGATTGACAAGTATTATGACGGAACCGAACTGGCGGAACTCGATCCACAGCAGTTCAGCAAGTGCAAAGGCCAGGTGATGGTGCCTTACACCATCGTTCCGAATCAGTCAGCCGCGCATTGGCGCACAACATTCGCCTATGGTGAGTTCGCAAGTTGGGCGGAAAGAGATGACATCCTTGTGGAACTTGACTACAAGAGCGACACAGACAGGACTATGGGCTATGCCGTAGTCAAGTATGACCAGATAGTGTCGTTCCTTGGAATGGCGGAAAATGCAGAGGGCTACACCGGACCTTTCACCATCTTCGAGTTCAAGGCCGAGAAGGGCGGAGCCGCACCTGCAAGAGAATTTATAGAATCATTGAACAAGTAATATGAAAAGAAGCATCCTGACAGCCCTTGCCGCTGCCCTGCTGCTGGCACTGTCCTGCACAGAGAAACCGGTGGATGAACCGGAGATCCCATCGGGAGAGGTTGTCATCCCTGAGTTGCCAAAGGATACAGATCCGGCAAACACATCATTCGCGCACAGAATAGTTCTTCTGCAGCACACAGGAACCTACTGTCCGAACTGCCCGGCTCTGATGGCCTCGCTGAAACTTCTTTCGGAAGACAGTTCCTATGCTGAAAAGTACCAGCACGTGGCAGCCCACTCCTATAATGAGGAGGGTGATCCGGCCTACTCGACAGCGGCTGCAAACCTCTCACAGGCATTCTGCAGCGGTTATTATCCTGAACTGACCTTCAACCTGACCAAGGAAAACACAGGTACATCCCTGTCAGTAGAGACGATAAAGGAGTGTATAGATGAACTTCATCAGGAAACTGCTGATGTGGGTATCTCCGCAGCTGCAGCCTTGACTGGAAACAGTCTGGGAGTGAATGTGCAGGTGAAGGCTGCGAAGGACAACCAGTACCGTATCGCTGTCTGGGTGCTTGAGGACGGAATCAGAGGAAAGCAGGAAGGTGCTTATGAAGACTGGATGAGCACCCACGAGAATGCCGTGAGGACAATGGCGGGAACTTCCCTGAATCTTCGTATATATGGAGAAAAGGTAGGTGAGCTGAGCGCAGGCCAGACCGCGGAAAAGTCCTTCGTGATAGAACTCGACGAGAGTTGGAAAAAGGAGAACTGCAAGGTCCTGGTCGTAGTGAATGCGGCGCAGAAGGACGGAAGGTACGACCTCGCGAACTGTGCTCTCTGTCCGATAGGAGGAAGTGTGAATTATAAATATATATAATTGACGATGAGGAATATAAGGATATATATGCTGCTGATGGCAGCCCTTTTTGTGGGAGTGGCCTGCGAGGAGACCAAGCCTGATGTGGAGCAGCCTCAGGATAAGGGAGGTTTCAAGATTGAAATATTTGACCTGCATTCGAGCCACTGCAAGGTGAAGGTCACTCCAGAGGATTTGACCAGCCAGTACTTCTGCGGAGTGGCCACCGAGACCTATCTTTCTACCTTCGGTCCGCTTGATGATATGACACTCACAGCAACAAACTTCATTGAAACTACCATATTGGAGAACTCTGATGTGGCAATCAGTGACTTGATGAAGAAGGGTGTATATGAAAGGGAGGTGACCGGACTCCAGCCGGAGCAGAAATTCATCGTCTTTGCCTGTCATACGGATGAGACCGGAGCGATTGTGTCGGAGATTGTGACCGTGTCAGAGGTTACACCTCCTGTGGAAGCTTCCCAGAACAGCTTTGAGATCGAGATAGACCAGATTACAGCAACATCCGCAATGCTCTTCATCACACCGACAACCGATGACGAGTACGTGTGGTTGGAGTTCCCTGAGTTTGTCTACAAGGATATGACTATGGAAGAGCTTGAAGCCTTCCTTCTCAAGAACTACAAGCCTTTCTTTCCTCTTCACTCGAACACAGGAGAGATGGTCCACTCTTTTGATGACGCTCTTGAACCGGACACTGAGTATATGATCATCGTGTTCGGTTATGACGGAGGCCTTACAACTCCTCTGACAACCAAGAAGTTCCGTACCCTGTCTCCTGGTGACCCGACTGACGTGACTTTCACCTTCGAGTACGGCGCTATGACTGCCCGCAGCACCTATGTTACGTTCACTCCATCTGATGTGAGTGTGACATATCTTGCTTTGGTGGCTGATGAGGAAGAGTTCAGCCGCTATGGTGAAGTGAACGCTGAGGCTGTGAAGAAGCTCGTCGACCAGCAGATAAAGAAGGCGATGCTGACAGGAGATTGTGAGGATAGAGCTGACTTTGCAAGAATTTATGGAAGAAGGGGAGAACAGACCGGAAGCTTTGCCTTGAAGCCGGGGCTCAAGCACTATGCCTGTGCTGTTTGTCTTGATGCGGAAGGTAATTTCGCTTCTGAAGTGGCCATAGATGAATTCACCGCTCCTTCTGAGGAGGAAACCGATGCGTCAGTGACCGCTTCAGTGTTGAAATATTTCGACGGAAGTGAGCTCGCGGAATTAGACTCCTATCTCTACGGTGACTATTTCGGTTGGGCTGCCGTGAGGATAAAATTCACCATTGGCTGCTCGGCGGTAAACGCTCTTTATACCATATATCCGACAGATATGCTTGAGCAGGAGAACGCAACCGATGACGAGATCCGTGCGATGCTGCTGGATGATTCGTTATATGATGTATATAACTTCACAGCCGAACCTCTGACCGAGGTCCTTCTTGAATGGGGCTATGATTACACCCTGTTTGCGATTCCGTTCGATGTCGGAAAGAACGCCGGAGAACTTTTCCGACTTGACATCCCTGCGCTTGACAAGAACGGTGCTTCGCCGGTGTCGGAATATTAATATTCCGCTGATTTTCCATATATTTGCGACCAGTGAGAAAACAATAATAAAAAACTACGAATATGAAATGGATTAATTGGCTTGTTGCCATTGTGGCTGTGTCTGTGCTTGCTGTTTCTTGCGAACAGACCAACAAAGACAGTGGCACGACTACACCAAAACCAGCCAAGGTGGAAATCTCTCCTTCAAAACCGGATCAGATCTCCGCTAATGGCGGCTCGATCAAGATAAACCTTACTGCCAACAGGGATTGGAAGGTTACAGGAGTGCCGCAGTGGCTTACTGTGTCTCCAGACTCGGGTGCAAGCTCTCTTTACAAGCAGGAGATTGTGATCACTGCAGAGGAGAATAAAGGCGGTGTGCGTGAGGCGGTGCTTAAGTTTACAGCAGAGGACGCTTCAAAGGAGGTGAAGATCTCCCAGGGACATTCTTTCGGAGCTGGTGCGCCTGAAAATGCAATCTTCTACGAAGCATTGGAGGCAAATATGGGCAGCTTCACACTCAACGAAGTGGAGGTTCCGCAGGGACTTTCAGCAGTGTGGCAGCACACTACACAGTACAAGTGTATGAAGGCTACTGCCTACTTCAACAACACAAACTATGCTTCGGAGAGCTGGCTCATCTCTCCTGAAATCGACCTTGCAGGCTATGCAGATGCTTATTTCACATTTGAGCACGCAGGTCAGTATTTCGGTGACATCACTCAGGAGGCTACCGTGTGGATCTCAAAGGACGGAGGTGAGTGGACTCAGCTGCTCATCGATCCGGACGACTATCCTGCAAGCTGGACATTTATGTCTGCAGGCGAGTGGGACCTCTCCGCTTACATCGGCTCAAAAGTGAAGTTCGGCTTCAAGTACTCAAGCACTGCAAATAAGGCAGGTACCTGGGAGGTGAACAAGGTTGCAGTCATAGCAGGCAAGTCTTCCAGAGCACCTCTTGAGGATGTTGATCCTGCCAAGACTCAGTGGATGGAGCTTCCGGCAACTGACAACAGCAGCTATAGCTACTTCTCTCACAGGTTCAAGATGGACGACAAGGTCTACAGAAACTACTCGTTTGCCTGGAGCCAGAAGGATCTCGTGTCAGTGTGGGTGGCTTATCCTCTTTCAAAGCCTTACCTGCAGAAGAATGTGGACAGACAGGACACTTGGGCATATGACCCTCATCTTGGAAAGGAGCTCTCATCTGCGCCGTTCTCGTACTATGCAGATGATTATGCACGCGGTCATCAGCTTCCATCAGCTGACCGTCTCTGCTGCAAGGAGGCCAACAGCCAGACATTCTACGGAACCAACATCGCTCCACAGCTCAACGAGCACAACGAGGGCATCTGGTCTAACCTTGAGAACTATGTGAGAACCAAGGTTGCAGCAGTTTCCGACACTACCTATGTGGTGACTGGCTGTGTCGTAGAGGGCTCGCAGGAGTTCACTACAGACTCGGACAAGAAGACAATGACAGTGCCTGTGGCCTTCTACAAGGCTCTCCTGAGGTACCAGAAGGGTGGTGACCCTGAGTGGGCTGCAGCAGGATTCTACACAGAGCATAAGAACTATGGCTCAGCCAAGAACGACCTCAAGGCCATCTCTATGTCAATCGACGAGCTCGAGACCCTTACCGGACACGACTTCTTTGTGAACCTTGAGGGCAAGATCGGAAAGGAAGCGGCAGCTTCGATTGAAGCAACCGACCCTTCAACCGTATCAATATTCAATTTGAAGTAATCACATCATCCCCGGCTCGACCGGGGATCTTGACATATTTTTAATATATATGAAGAAAATATCATTAATCTTTGCTGGAATTATGACCCTTATGTCGTGCAATAATTCTAATCCTTTCCTTTCGGACTGGACCACACCTTACTCGATTCCTGATTTCTCTGCAGTTCAGGAGAAACATTACATCCCTGCAGTTGAGGCTGGTATCGCACAGCAGGAGGCTGAGATCCAGGCTATCATCGACAACCAGGAGGCACCTACATTCGCTAATGTAGTTGAGGCCTACGAGCGTTCGGGAGCTATCCTTGACCGTGTTATGGGAGTACTCTTCAACCTTGCTGAAACAGACGGAACAGAGTCTCTCCAGAAGATCGTGGAGCAGGCGCTTCCTATGCTTTCTGTCCACTCTGACAACATCTCTATGAACCCTGCATTCTTTGCAAAGGTTGAGGTCCTTTACAATGATATGGAGAATCTTGGACTCAACCAGGAGCAGAAGATGGCCCTCAAGAAGCTCTACAACGGCTTCGTGAACAACGGTATCGCCCTTGGCGAGGCCGAGCAGGCAAGAATGCGTGAGATCAATATGGAACTCTCATCGCTTTCTAACACTTTTGGAAATATGCTCCTTGCAGAGAACAACGCCTTCGCAGAGGAATTCGGCGTAGCCATTTCTGAATATGGCGAGGCAATGGCGGCTACCGACGACCGAGCCCTTCGCGAGAAGATGTTCAAGGCCTATGCTTCACGTGGCAACAACGGCAACGAGAACGACACCAAGGACCTCATTATGAAGATGATGGCCCTCCGTATCGAGAAGGCTAACCTCCTTGGATATGAGAACCCTGCCCAGATGATCCTCCACGACAAGATGGCGGGTACACCTGAGGCTGTGGATACATTCCTTGCAGGCATTATGGCTCCGGCTGTAAAGAAGGCTCAGGAGGAGATCGTGGATATGCAGGTGATTATGGACCAGGACATCAAGGCCGGTCTTCTTCCTGCAGGTTCGAAGATCGAGCCTTGGGACTGGGCTTACTACACTGAGAAGGTGCGTAAGGCTAAATATGCCCTTGATGAGGAGCAGACAAAGCCATATTTCCAGATGGAGAATGTACGCCAGGGTGTGTTTGACCTTACAACAAAGCTCTGGGGTCTCCAGTATGAGAAGCTTGAGAACATCCCTACATATCACGCTGACGTAGAAGGCTTCAAGGTGACAGATGCTGACGGTTCTTACATCGGAGTCATCCTCACAGACTACTTCCCACGCAGCACCAAGAGAGGCGGTGCCTGGATGAATAACTTCGTTAACCAGGAGGTTGTGAACGGCCAGGAGATCCGTCCGGTAATCGTGAACGTGGGTAACTTTGCAAAGCCTGTTGACGGCAAGCCTTCACTCCTTACACTCGACCAGGTGGAGACACTCTTCCACGAGTACGGACACGCACTTCACGGACTTCTGAGCCAGTGTACTTACAAGAGCGTTGCGGGTACATCTGTAGCACGTGACTTTGTCGAGCTTCCTTCGCAGATTATGGAGAACTGGGCGTTCCAGCCGGAGGTTCTTGAGGGATACGCACGTCATTATGAGACAGGTGAGGTTATCCCGGCTGAGCTTGTTGACAAAATCACAGCTGCCGGCACATTCAACCAGGGCTTTATGACTACAGAGCTTGCTGCAGCATCTATCCTCGACCTCAAGTGGCATATGCTCGAGTCTGTAGAGGGCGTTGACCCAATGGCATTCGAGGCACAGGCCTGCGCCGAGATGGGTCTCATCGACCAGATCATCCCGCGCTACCGCAGCACTTACTTCGCGCACATCTTCAGCGGCGGCTACAGCGCAGGTTACTACAGCTACCTCTGGGCAGAGGTGCTTGACAAGGATGCATTCGAGCTCTTTATGGAGAAAGGCATCTTCGACAAGGAGACTGCAACATCATTCCGCCAGAACGTCCTGGAGAAGGGTGGCAGCGACGAGCCTATGGACCTCTACCGCCGCTTCCGTGGCGCAGATCCGGACCCCGCAGCCCTCACTCGTGCTCGCGGACTGTAAGTCCTTTCCGGTTTCAAGTAACCGGTACCTGATACGTAAATAATCGTCTCGGAAAAATCCTGTTGTTTTTCGAAGACGATGAAAAACAACAGGACTTAAAAAAAGTTTTTCTCTTTTTTTAACACTTAGTCAAAATATCGTCATAGATTAGGTGCAAAAATGAAAAAGACCTACCATCTATGCCTGTCTGGCGGCAATGAAGTGATGTTTCGCCAAGACAAAGATTACATATATGCCAATAATTGTCTTTGTCTTGCAGCCTATAAAACAGGGTCTACGATATTGGCATACAGCATAATGTCTAACCATATACATATATGTGTAAGGACGGAGGATCCATATGCCTTCATAAAGGCCTTCCGTTATCCATACACCAGGTACTTCAATCAGAAGTATGGCAGAAAGGGTCAGCTAGGTGAGAAACATTTCTTTCTATGCGAGATAGAGGGACTATATCATCTTCTGGCAGTGCTTTCATACATATTAAGGAATCCTCTACATCATGGAGTGACGGCAACTCCGTTCGGGTACAGATATTCATCTATACGTGCAGTGTTTAGGAAGGAACTAGGATATTTTGATGAACCCGAACTTATGCCCAAAAAGTCTCAATATCTTTTTCTGCCGGGTAATGTATCGTTACCTGCCGGATATAAGATGGACAGTTCCGGACTGATTCTTCCGCATAGCGCAATAGACGTAGCAGATGTTGAACACCAGTTCTCGACCGCCCGCGTATTCCTTTATTATATGAACAGGCTATCCGGAGAGGCTTGGGAGAAAGAACAATTGCAGGATGGAGGCAACATTCCTCCTATTACCATCGAACAGATCGAGAGAACCATAAGATATCAGGACCTGAAGACAATGCTGGGGAATGAACATGGCAGGGCTAATTACAATGCAATAAATGATATACAGCTTTGCGGTATCATTGACAAACTTTTTGGAGACCGCTCGGTCTATTGTGTTCCGCAAAGTGAAATTGAACGCATTGCACGATACCTTCATTGCAGTTATCGCATCCCTTATGAACAGGCAAACCGCTGCCTTGGTGCTCGCTTTCTGTAGCATACGTCTTCAACGTCTTCGAAAAACAGGTCTATTTTTCTTAGACAATGCATAAAAATAGGTCGAACGGTCCCAAAACAACCATCGTCTCGGAAAACTTCTATTGTTTTTCCGAGACGATGGTTTATGACGTATGAAAGTGTCTCGCAAGTCCGAGACGGTTTCTGTTATCTGCTGAGCTGATGAAGGGCGAAGGCGTAGGATCCGAGTGAGACGGCCTTGTTGGCTCCGATCTTAGAGAGGGCCACGCGCTGGTCCTCATATGTTTCCGGTTCGGATGCGCAGTACCATACCTTCGGCTCCGAACCCATCTTCAGGATGAGCTCTCCGCCTGCCGCGATGTCCTTATGCTCTATATAACCCTTTGTATATGCCTTTCCATTGAGGGTGATGCTCTGGATGTACTTGTTTTCTGAGTTGTTACCCTCCGCAATGATCTTGAATATGCCGCCGGCTACCTCGATCTCAGCCTTGTCGAAGAGCGGTGTTCCGAACCAGTAGCGTCCCGATGCCGGTTCGACCTCATAGAATCCGAGTGAAGAGAGAATGTACCACGATGACATCTGCCCCACATCCTCGTTACCCGAAAGTCCGTCAGGCTCAGCACTATAGAGTGTCGCGAGAACTTCGCGGACCTTATCCGCAGTCTTCCAGGGCTGACCTGCCATAGTGTAGAAGTAAAGGATATGGTGGCTTGGCTCGTTGCCGTGGGCATACTGTCCGATGAGTCCGGAGATGTCCGGTGATGACTCTGCTCCTTCGATGACAGAAGACACGACAAAGAGCGAATCGAGCTTGTCCAGGAATGCGTTCTTTGTGCCGAAACAGCTTACAAGACCTTTGAAATCGTGTGGAACGAGCCACGTATACTGCCATCCGTTACCCTCGCAGTAGTCGTCTGCGCGGTGGGTAGATGCGAACGGGCTGTATTCCGTGCGGAACCTTCCCCTGCTGTCCTTGCCTCTTATGAATCCGAGTTCATTGTCGAACAGGTCTACGTATGACTTGCTTCTGTTGAGGAAATGCTGGTAGTCATCTTCCTTTCCAAGCACCTTTGCGGCGTTTGCCAGGGCACCGTCAGCCAGGGCGTACTCAAGGTCATACGCCACTGACTCATTCATCAGGTCGCACGGGATGTATCCGTATTTCATCCTATGCTCCTGACCTCTGTCCGGTCTGAGGGCCGAAGCCTTCATCGCCTCGAAAGCGAGTTCATAGTCTATGCCCGGCAGGTCCTTGACTATCGCATCAGCCACAGGGATGATGCCCGGATTTCCGACCATACAGTTAGTCTCGCAGCCGTGCAGATGCCATACCGGGAGTTTGCCCTGCTCCTTGTATATCGATAGCATTGTGTTGATCAAGTCTGTATAGCGTTCGCTCTGGAAGATGCTGTAAAGCGGCATCGCCGCCCTGTAAGTGTCCCAGAGTGAGAAGGTCGTGTATGTCTGATAGCCAGGGCTTTCATATGTCTGACCGTCGGCTCCCCTGTAGCTTCCGTCCACGTCGCAGAACGTCGAAGGAGCGATCATAGCGTGGTAAAGGGCGGTGTAGAATATCTTCAGAGCCTCCTTGTCCTTGCCCTCTATCTTTATCTTTCCAAGTTCCTCGTTCCACGCCTGTTTGGCTGCCTTGGCGGTCGCCTCAAAGTCCCATCCAGAAAGTTCAGCTTTCATATTGGCGTATGCTCCCTCCATACTTACAGGTGAGAGCGCTACCTTCATCATAATCTGCTCCTGCGGCTCTGCTTCAAAGTATGCGTGTGCGAATGCGGCTATGTCCTTGAACTCGTCCGGCCATATCAGGATGTTGCCCCTAATGACCTTGAAGTCCTTGAACGGCTTTGAAAACTCGGCGTAGAAATACACCTTCTGGTTGTCAGCCCAGCCTCGTGAGTACCTGTATCCCCTAAGCGCCTGTCCGTTCGGGTCCGGCTGTCCGGTCATAGGGTCAACCCTTTCGATCTGGACATCCATAGGACTGTCCCAGCATCCTCCGTTCATCAGGTTGATGACGATGCCGGCCTCTTCAGAATGCGGGAAGGTGTAGCGGTGCAGGCCCACGCGGTTGGTGGCGGTCATCTCCGCAGTAATGCCGTAGCGGGTCAGAGGCACGCTGTAATAGCCCGGCCTCGTCACCTCGCGGCTCCGGTCCGCATACGACCACATTCCTGTCGACGGATCCTCCTCGCGTCCGCGACCGTATGTCACCTCGCCTACCACTGGCATCACGGTTATGTCGAACAGATCGCCGATGCCGGTTCCGCTGAGGTGGGTGTGCGAGAATCCGATCACTGTCGAATCGCTGTTATGGTAGCCAGAGCACCAGTCCCACTCCTGCGGGATGCTCGTCGGTCCGAGCTGCACCATTCCGAACGGCACGTTCGCTCCCACGAACACGTGTCCGTGTCCGTCGCTGCCGATCTTCGGGTCGACGTAGTCTGTGTAACAGGTTATTTCTTCTTTTGGCGTGCATCCCAGCACCAACAGTGCGGCTGCTATGAATTTAAGGTGGCGCATAAGTCTTTGAATATTAATGCATTGTCATATTGTCCGTGCCGTCAAACGGAGGTGTTTATAAGTTATTGTGTATCAGGAGGTTGTGTGATACCCTTCCTTTCATATGGCGGCCCTTGTTGATGACCAGGCGGTCGCGGCCGTCGCAGTACTTAGGGTTGAGGGTTATCTCGATGCGGTCGAAGCGAGGGGTGGTCAGCGTGTATGACGGATCGCCGGGGCAGTCGGGGTAGAAGCCCATCATAGAGAATACCGCCCAAGCCGACATAGTGCCGGTGTCGTCGTTGCCCGGAAGGCCGGCAGCCTCAGTCGTATAGTGTCTGTCGAGCAGCTGCGAAACGATCTGCGCGGTCCTCCATTCCTCGCCCTTGAAGTAGCTGAAGAAGTATGGATATGCGATGTCCGGCTCGTTTGCAGGATCATAAAGACCTTC
>JAFZED010000021.1 GCA_017560825.1 Bacteroidales bacterium
ATCAGAGGGTGATTACCTTGTAGCCAAGAATATTCCTTTCGTATGGAACTCTACCCTTTATGGCGGTGAGTACCACAGAATCGAGTTCAAGATCGTCGAGACAGGCACTTGGAACGGCTATGCTTACCCTGAGACCAATGTAGACCAGTATCCTAACACAGAGTTCACAGTAAGCATCGGTGGCGAGAACATCGCAGTTGACGCTCCAGAAGGAACATACGACGTTTACTTCGACAAGGCAAACCTCAAGGTTTGGGTTATGGCTCCGGGCTACAAGCCAGGCGAGACTCCATCTGAGCCAGTTCAGCCAGTAGAGCCTGTAACAGAGGGCGTGATCTGGGAGAATGACGGTACAGTAGGTGCAGCAACTTGGTCAGGCAGCCCATACCGTTTCTCAATCGAGGGCGGTGACTCTCTCAGTGAATGCGTAGCAGAGATTCCTGCAGCAGTTTGGGCTGGAATGAAGATCGCTCCGTTCAGCGTTAACGTACAGCCTGCTCCTGAAGCTACTTGGTGGCAGATCCGCGTTCTTGACGGCTGGTGGACAAACAACGACGAGTCAGGTGCAAGCGACATCAACATCAACACTCCGGGTCTTGTGGATAACGGCAACGGAACCTACACATTCGTAGTTGACCTTACAACCAACCCAGAGCTTTCAACTCTCATCGACACTCAGCACCTCCTCTTCGCAGGTGACGGCTTCATCATCAACAAGATTTACTTCGGCGAGCCTGAGGCACCTCAGCAGCCAGAGCAGCCAGAGACTCCTTCAAACGTAGTTTACGCTGATGACTTCGAGTGGCTTGCAGAGATCGCTGCTGCAGCTGGTGCAGGCGATTCAGTAGGCGAGGACAACGCAAGTGCTAAGGCTCCAAACGTATGGAAAATGGACAACAGCGCAGATTTCTTCGCTGCTTTTAATGAGAGAGGTTATCAGTATCTCTACAGTACAGTCGGAATGACAGAGTATGCTGCAGGTCCTGCACAGGAGCCTAACCCAGAAGTAGGTAAGGAAGGTTCTCTCTATGTTCAGACAAACTACCTTAAGTTCGGTCAGTCTAGCTACAACGCTGCTATAGTTCTTCCACCTCTCGCAGCTATTGAGGGAACAACTGATGTAGTGATCGAGTTTGACTGGTGCTGGCAGGTAACTACTAAGAACAAGGCAGACATTATGACTATGTCAGTGGATGCTACAGCCGGCACATTTGAGGCTACAGCAACTGCTACAAGCGCAAACATCGAGTCTGCACAGTCTCTTGTTGACGGTGAAAGCCACCTTGCTTGGCAGCACGCAACAGTAGTTCTTAACGGTGCAACTGCTGAGACAGTTCTTACAATCCGTCCTACATATGCTGACCCTTCAGTTCAGAATCCTGAAAGAAGCCAGAACAGATGGTTCCTTGACAATATCAAGGTTTCTACAAAATAATCAGATTTAATAATATATCTGAAAACAGCAGTCGCCGCAGATACTCTGCGGCGACTTTTTATATACAAAGATCCCCGGTCAAGCCGGGGATCTTTGTATAATATGTCAGTCGATGACGTTGGGGTTGGGTTAGTCTACGAAGACGTTCCAGTTGAAGACGTCTTCGAGTTCGCCGCGCTGGATGCCTTTGATGAAGTTGTAGAGCTTGAGGGATTTTGGTCCGCACTGGCCGTCGCCGTAGGTGTAGACTGTCTCCTCTTCTGACTCGAGGGTCGGCTTGTCAACGAGCTTGTGGACTGGGGTGATCACCACTGCTGTACCACATTCGCCCACTTCATCGAAGGTGCTGAGTTCTTCTACTGCCACTGGTCTTCTCTCTACTTCCATTCCCAGGTGAGCCGCCGCTGTCTCAAGGGACATATTTGTGATTGAAGGAAGGATAGAGCCTGACTTTGGAGTGATGTAGGTGTTGCCCTTGATTGCGAAGAAGTTAGATGAGTTGAACTCGTCGATGTACTTCTTTGTTGCAGGGTCCAGGTAGAGGACTGCCTTGTAGCCGAGCTCGTGTGCTTTGTTGAGCGAGTAGAGTGAGCAAGCGTAGTTGCCACCTACCTTGAAGGCTCCTGAGCCGTTTGCTGCAGCTCTGTCGTAGTTTCTTGCGATCACTACGTCTACAGCGTCAAGTGCGCCGCCCACGTAAGCTCCTACAGGCGAGCAGAGCATAAGGAATGTGCTTTCCTTTGATGACTGTACACCGAGCTGAGGGTTTGTTCCGATGAGGGTAGGGCGGAGGTAGAGGGATGCACCGGCCTCTTCGTAAGGAGGAAGATAGTCGATGTTCTCAAGTACCACTCTCTTACACATATCCACGAACATCTCTACAGAAGGAGCCTCGATGCCGAGGTATTTTGCAGATCTCTGAAGACGTTTTGCGTTCTCTTCAGGTCTGAAAAGGCGGATTCTGCCGTCTTTGCCGCGGAAAGCCTTCAAGCCCTCGAAGCACTCGATTGCATAGTGAAGTGCGCCGGCATAGCTGCTGAATGTAAGGTTGTCATCTGTGAGACTCTCTACAGGAGTCCACGCGCCGTCCTTGTACACTGTACGAAGGATAGTGTTGGTCTTTGTGTAAGAAAATGTAAGTTTGCTCCAGTCGATGTTAGCCATAGTATTATCAGATTAGTATTTCAAAAAGTTGATTGTTTTCGTTGATATATTCGTACTTGAGTCCCTGTGCGTCCATTCTTTGGAGCAGAGGCTCGAAGTCTTCTTTTGATGCGAGCTCGATACCGATCAGCGCAGGACCTGAAGTCTTGTTGGTCTTCTTGGTGTACTGGATGTGCACGAGGTCGTCTGTAGGACCGAGGATGTCGCGGATGAACGACACGATCACTCCTGATTTCTGAGGGAAGTTCACGATGAAGTAGTGCTTGAGTCCTTCGTAGAGAAGCGACTTCTCGCGGATCTCCTCCATACGGGTGATGTCGTTGTTGCTTCCGCTGACGATGCAGGCAACCTTCTTGCCCTTGATCTTGTCTGCGTAGAAGCGGAGAGCTGTAGCTGCAAGTGCTCCCGCAGGCTCCACCACGATGGCGCTCTTGTTGTACATCTGGATGATGGTGGTGCAGACTGCTCCTTCCGGAACCACGATGATGTCGTCAAGGACTTCCTTGCACACCTCATAGGTCAATGCACCTGCTTCCTGTACAGCAGCGCCGTCCACAAACTTGTCGATCTGTTCGAGCTTGATCACCTTTCCTGCCTTGATGGCTTCCTTCATACAAGGTGCTCCACCAGGCTCCACGCCGATGATCTTGGTCTCAGGAGACATCTGTCTGATGTATGAGCCGAGTCCTGATGCAAGTCCGCCACCTCCGATAGGAACGAATACATAGTCAAGTTTCTCCTTGAACTGGCTGAGGATCTCTCTACCGATTGTGCCCTGTCCTTCCATTACCTTAGGATCATCGAAAGGCGGAATGAAGGTCTTCTCGTTCTCCTTTGCATACTTGATCGCTGCACTGTTTGCCGCGTCGAAGGTGTCGCCTGTGAGGATGATCTCGATGTACTCCCTGCCGAACATACGCACCTGCTCGATCTTCTGCTTAGGTGTAGTTACCGGCATAAAGATGGAACCCATAATCTGGAGCTTGCTGCAGGAGAATGCGACTCCCTGGGCGTGGTTGCCCGCGCTGGCGCAGACAATGCCGTTCTTCATAGACTCCGGCTCAATGGACCTTATCTTGTTGTAGGCGCCGCGGATCTTGTATGATCTGACCATCTGGAGATCTTCTCTCTTGAGATAGACGTCAGCTCCGTAGATGTCTGAAAGATTCTGATTTTTCTGGAACGGTGTTGGTTCGAGGATCTCCTCAAGCACGCCGGAAGCTTTTTCTATAGCTTCAACAGTGGGGTAGTACTTGCTTGTAACCATTTCTAATGATTTTAAATCAGATTGTGGTTTGTTTTGTCAAAAATATAATTTTAATCGCTGATTTCCTAATGATTCTGTCGGTTTTCTGACTAATTCATTATTATCAGTGCGATAGATCTGTGGTTGAACTCAAGCCTTACGGTGTCCTGGCTTGCGCGGTTCAGTGTGGCTTTCCACCAGTTGTCGAACACAACCTCGTCAGTCGGCCATTCAAGTCCCTGTGACTTGATCCTCAGGGTGTTGTCCGGGCTGAGGATCGACACCTGTCTTCCGGTGCCGCAGTCCATTTCGAAGGTGTCGGTCACAGCGAACATACTGCCGTAGTCCGAGATCATCTCGACATTGACCCCGAGGCCTTCAAGGTCGTAGGTACGGGCATATTCCATAAGCAGGGATATATTACCGATGGTATGGTCCTCGCGCTGTCCGGTCGCTCCAAGTATATATATGTTACATACGTCCTTGAGATTCTCCATCACCCAGCGGAAGGCCTTGGTCTGGTCGTTGTGCTCCTGCTCGTCGACCTGGACGATGATGTCGCTATATTTCTTTTTGTCAGCTGCCGAAATCGAGTCCATATCTCCTATGACCCTGTCCGGAAGGCGTTGCCCGCCGAAGATGGCAGCGCTGGCGCGCAGGAACTTCTTCAGCGCCCCGTCGCAGCAGATGATGAAATCTGCAGTGCGGATCAGGTAGCGAGGGTACTCTGTCTTTGGGAAAGCACCGTCGCATATTATTACGACATTGTTATACATTTGCTTCTGTTACCTGTGATGATGTGCCCTGGGTTGTGCCGTAGGTCTGAGGCTCGCGGAATCCGATGAGGAAGTCCTTCACAGGCATTCTCTTCTTGCCTGAGAGCTGGAGCTCGGTCACCGAGATGGCTCCGTCCGCTGTGGTGATGGCGAGGTAGGTCTTTCCGTCCGAAAGAACAGTACCAGGCGCAGCCTGGGACATACCGTTCTCGCTGAGCATAGCGGTATATTCCTCATTCTCGACCTTCGCGGCCTTATATATCTTCATCTGAAGCACCTTGTCATCCTTGGTGAGTTCGGTGAAGGCTGCAGGGTACGGGCTGAGACCTCTGATGAGGTTATATATCTTCTTTGTCTTGCCGTTCCAGTCGATGTGGCAGAGCTCGCGGGTGAGCTTCGGTGCTGGATGCAGGATCTCAGAACCCTGGATGAAGCTCTTCTGGACGCGGAGTTCGGCGTTGTTCTCAATGAGGGCTTCGACGGTCTGGACTACGAGCTTCGATCCCATATCCATAAGCTTGTCGTGAACCTCTCCGACGGTTTCATCCGGTCCGATCTTGCAGTCGTAGCGGTAAAGGATTCCTCCGGTGTCCATTCCTTCGTCGATCATAAATGTTGTCACACCTGTGGTCTTTTCACCGTTGATGACAGCCCAGTTGATAGGGGCAGCACCGCGGTACTGAGGGAGAAGGGCAGCGTGGAGGTTGAATGTGCCAAGGCGAGGCATTGACCATACCACCTTAGGGAGCATTCTGAACGCTACAACCACGAAGAGGTCTGCCTTCCACGCCTGGAGTGCCTGGAGGAACTCAGGGTCCTTGAGTGATACAGGCTGGAGCACAGGGATGTTATGCTCTACTGCATATTTCTTGACTGCACTTTCGTTGATCTTGAGTCCGCGGCCGCTTGCCTTGTCGGCTACGGTCACGACTCCTACGATGTTGTAGCCGCTCTTTATGAGTTCGTCAAGCGGTGCTACAGCAAACTCCGGCGTACCCATATACACGATACGCGTCTTCTTGAAGTATCCCATTATCTTTGCTTTGATTTTCTTGAATCCGTTCTTGAGACTTTCCGCACTGAAGATTGCGGAGTCGTTGATTGCCTTCCAGGTGAGGAAGAGTCCGGTAGGGAGGAGGACATAGCTGGAGAAGAACACTCCGAAGAATGGTCCTACAGCGCCGTCTCGGGCCAGTTTTGTTCCTGAGATGTCGATTACCCAGTACGCTACGAAGAAGAGTACGGAGATGATTGCCGGTGTGCCGAGACCTCCTTTGCGGATAAGTGCACCCAGAGGTGCTCCGATGAAGAAGAATATGAGGCAGGCGATCGAGAGGGCGAACTTCTTCAGGATCTCGATGTCGATGAGCCTGAGGGTGAAGTTGTGTCTGTATCTCTCTCTTGCATATGATTCAAAGGACATCTGGAGGTCCAATGCGGCGTTCTTTGCTTTTTCGAGTGCTGTGATCTCACGCTGCAGGTCGTCCCACACTCCGACATTCTCCACACTGAAGATGCTGGTAGGCATCCTCTTGTTTGATGTGTCCAGCTGGCTGTTGTACCTTATGAGTCTTGAGGTCCTGAGGGCATCGAGGTTGTCTTTCTTGCCTTTTGCGTCAAGTGCTCCGATGGAGTCCTGTCCGTGCTGCAGCTGCTTGAGGTTCATAGATTTGACCTGATCGTCGAATCTTGAGCTGTCGGACTTCTGGAATGCATAGTTCTCCAGAGGGATGATCATTGACTGCTTGTGGAAGTCGATCTTCTGCACCTGGAGGGTGGTGTCCCTGTACTTCTTGTCGTTGGTCTCCTCGTAGTTGGTTCCGTCGTAAAGGGTGAAGGTAAGGTAGGTCTTGTCCTTCGACATACTCATTTTTGCAGAGTCGGCGATGGTCAGGCTGACATTGCCTTTCTTCTTGGTGTGGTTGTACACCATCACCCCGTGCATCATTCCGGTCTCGTCGTCATTCTCGTCCACGCGGAGAATATATCCCTCGATACCATTATAGAAGGTACCTGTCGGGATCTTGATCTCGTCCTTGGTCTTGCCGATGTCGTCCCTGAGGGTATATATCTTATTATATGCGACAGGGAGGAGGTCGTTGGACACGAAGAAGGCACCGACGCTGATGATCAGGCAGATCATCGAAAGCGGCAGGAGCACTCGCTGAAGGGATATGCCGGCGGCCTTGATGGCCAGGAGCTCGTTGTTTTCACCGAGCGTACCGAGTGTCATCATCGATGCCAGCAGGGTGGCCAACGGGAGGGAGAGCGGCAGCATTGTGGCCGCTCCCCAGCCGAGGAATTCCAGTATAACCTTGAGACTCAGGCCCTTGCCGACAAGTTCGTCGATATAGAGCCAGAGGAACTGCATCACGAGAATGAACACGACCACCAGCAGGATCGCAACGAACGGTCCCACAAATGACTTGATTATGAATCTGTCGAGTCTCTTCATCCTAAAATAGTCAGTCGGACAGACTGCGACCTCCATCGTTCATCAGTCTGCTCCTCCTTGTTAGTAATGATACTAATACTGCACTATATAGTGCGGAGGTTGATTGTCGGCTTCAGCCGACCGGCCCGGGCAGGGCCGAAATCCCCCTAAGGGGGCAGGGGGTTAAGAAACCCTGTTAGTGGAACTAGCGGGTCGCTAGTTCCACTAACTTAGCGGCAGCTGCGGAAAGACCGTTCAGGTCTTTACCTCCGGCTGTCGCAAGGCCTGGCTGGCCGCCACCGCCACCGAGGATGAGCTTTGCAGCTTCGCGGACATCAGCGCCTGCGTTGTGGCCTGCCTTCACGAGGTCCTCAGTGTACATAAGGAGGAGCTGTGGCTTGCCGGCTGCCTCGAATGCTGCTGCGATGATGAGGTTCTGAGCCTCCTTCTGGAGCATAAACGCTGCGTTCTTGAGCATTACAGGATCCATAGGAGTGTCGATCACCACGATGTTCACGCCGTTAACCTCCTTTGCCATTGCCTTGAGCTCAGACTTGAGTGCAAGGGTCTTCTCCTTCGCAATCTCTTCCATCTGCTTCTTGAAAGCCTCGTTCTCTTCAACCATCTTTCTGATTGCACCTGCAAGGTCAGGGACATTGTTGAAGAATGCCTTCGCTGTGCGGATTGTCTCCTCCATTCCGTTTACCATAGCCTCAGCGTGTACTCCGGTAGTTGCCTCGATACGGCGTACTCCGGCAGCGATTGCTGACTCTGAAACGATCTTGAAGAGTCCGATCTGACCTGTTGCAGCTGCGTGTGTACCACCGCAGAGCTCGCAAGAGTCTCCGAACTTGATCACGCGCACTGTGTCGCCGTACTTCTCTCCGAAGAGTGCCATTGCACCCATCTCCTGAGCCTGCTCCATAGTTGCGTTGCGGTTCTCGTCGAGAGGGTTGTTAGCTCTGATGAGCTCGTTTACGCGCTTCTCTACAAGTCTTGTCTGCTCCTCGCTGAGCTTCTCGAAGTGTGAGAAGTCGAAACGGAAGTACTTGTCGCACACATATGAACCCTTCTGCTCCACGTGTGTTCCGAGGATCTCGCGGAGGGCCTGGTGGAGGAGGTGGGTAGCTGTGTGGTTATTTTCGATCTGGAGTCTTCTCTCAGTGTCCACGTGGAGGCTGAAGCTCTCTGTACAGTCTGCAGGAATGCGCTCTGCAACGTGGATGGTGAGGTTGTTCTCCTTGATTGTGTTTACGATGTTGATCTTTTCGCCGCTCTCTGAAAGGATGTAGCCGGTGTCACCTACCTGACCACCCATCTCTGCGTAGAACGGTGTGCGCTCGAACACGAGCTGGAACATTGTCTTGTTCTTTGCCTTCACGGTGCGGTGACGTGTGAGCTGTACGCCTTCGAGCTCGGTCTGGTCGTAGCCGCAGAACTCGATGTTGTCGCAGTGTGCGAACTCAACCCAGTCTCCAGACTCGATTGCTGTCGCGTTACGTGCACGGTCCTTCTGCTTCTGGAGCTCTACCTGGAAGCCTTCGATGTCGATCTTGTAGCCCTTCTCGGAAGCGATGAGCTCTGAAAGGTCGATAGGGAAGCCGAAGGTGTCATAGAGTACGAATGCGTCCTCGCCTGAGATTACCTTAGTCTCGGCTGACTTGGCCATAATGTTGTCCATAAGGCGGATACCTCTGTCGAGAGTGCGGAGGAAAGCCATCTCTTCCTCGCGGATAACGCGCTCGATGAGGGTCTGCTGCTTCACGATCTCCGGGTAGAACTCACCCATATCGTCAACGAGCTGCTGCACGAGGCGGCAGATGAAAGGCTCGTTGAAGCCGAGGAAAGTGTAGCCGTAGCGTACTGCACGGCGGAGGATACGGCGGATTACATATCCGGCCTTTACATTTGAAGGAAGCTGGCCGTCAGCGATAGAGAAGCTGATTGCACGGATGTGGTCAGCGATCACGCGCATTGCGATGTCTTCCTCAGTGGTGTTGCCGTACTTGTGTCCTGAGAGTTCCTCGATCTTGCCGATCATTCCGGTGAACACGTCAGTGTCATAGTTTGACTTCTTGCCCTGGAGAGCCATACAGAGACGCTCGAATCCCATACCTGTGTCTACGTTCTTGTTAGGGAGAAGCTCAAGCTCGCCGCTTGCCTTGCGGTTGTACTGCATAAACACGTTGTTCCAGATCTCGATAACGAGGTGGTGGTCCTTGTTTACGAGTGATGCACCCGGAACAGCTGCTCTCTCCTCATCGCCGCGTAGGTCAATGTGGATCTCCGAGCAAGGGCCGCAAGGGCCTGTGTCGCCCATTTCCCAGAAGTTGTCCTTCTTGTTTCCAAGGAGGATACGGTCCTCAGGGAGGTGCTTTTTCCAAGCCTCCATAGCTTCCACGTCAAGTGTAGTGCCGTCAGCCTCTGAACCCTCGAACACTGTTGCATAGAGTCTGTCCTTGTCGAGCTTATATACCTCTGTGAGGAGTTCCCAAGCCCAGTCGATGGCCTCTACCTTGAAGTAGTCGCCGAAGCTCCAGTTGCCGAGCATCTCGAACATAGTGTGGTGGTAGGTGTCGCGACCAACCTCTTCGAGGTCATTGTGCTTACCGCTCACGCGGAGACACTTCTGGCTGTCTGCAACCCTCTTCCATTTTGCAGGGCTGTTGCCGAGGAACCAGTCCTTGAACTGGTTCATACCTGCGTTTGTAAACATAAGTGTGGGATCGTTCTTAACCACCATCGGCGCTGAAGGCACGATCTGGTGTCCTTTTGAAGCAAAGAAGTCCAAGAATGCTTTTCTGATCTCTTTTGAAGTCATATATCTGTTGTTTTTATCTCCAATCTGTTGCCGCTTCTGCACAATACGGCAAAATAACTTACAAAAGTACAATAAATTTCCGAAAAGATGGCACATTATATAACAGAGGACCCCTAAAATATATCTTTCCGCTCTTTCATCCCCCTCCATCCTCCCTCCATCCTCCTCCCTCCATCCTCCTTCATCCTCCCTTCATCCCCCTCCATCCCCCTCCATCCTCTCTCCACCCTCTCTCCGTTCTCTGCCCCCAGTTATGTATCTTCTATGCCTCAGCTTCCGCGACGCAAGTTTTTAGGCTGATTTCCTTGCGTCGCTGTGCCCCTCTCGCACAAAGTGCCCCTTTCCCGTTCACGACGCAAGTTTTTTGAACGATTCCCTTGCGTCGCTGCATTCCTTTCGCACAAAGTGCCTCCTTCCTGCTTTCGACGCAAGCTTTTCAGCTCAAAACCTTGCGTCGCTGCATTTTTGAACGTTTTGTCTAGACCACTGAGACGTTTTTGCGCCCAAATATGACGCAGTGGTCGCCAAAATGACGTTTAAATGTGGCTTTAGGCTACCACTGTGTAGATTATAGATGTATAAATGACACAGTGGCCTACGAAATATGAGCACAGACGTATGTCTTCCATAGTCTTTGTCCGAAACGCCCTGCATTCGCACAAAGCAGTCAGTGCGAACCCTTTGGGTTTCGTTCGCGCTGGCTGCTTTGAATCGACGGCCTTGCTTTCGGCCGTCGATGGTGCGCTTAAGACTAAGTAGTGGTCGGCCGGCATATTTGCCGACCACGGCCTATTGCATCTGCTTGACATTTTACCTCAAAAACTTAAGATGCTGTCCTGCCTTTTGCTCTTGCCTGATCGGTAATATATTGAAACCTAGCGCTTTGCAGAAAATCACCTGCGTCATTTGGAGCAGGTGATTTTACGTATATTGCTGAATGATAGCATTTTGTGGTTTTGTGAACATTTCTTTCTTATCGGGCAGCGCGGTCGGCCATAACCAGGGCCGACCGCTCAAAGCAAGCCGCGCGAGCTCGGCCTAAAGGCTCGCACGACTTGCTTTGTGCCACCGTCCACCATATCACCCACCACACCGCCAAAATCCCAGCCCTTATAGAGCCCCCTTTTTAAGGACTGGTCCCGCTCTTTCTGCCTCCAGTCCTTGCAGAGGCTCCTTTTTAAGGATTGTGCCTGCTATTTCTGCCTCCAGTCCTTGCAGAGCCCCCTTTTTAAGGACTGGTCTCGCTATTTCTGCCTCCAGTCCTTGCAGAGCCCCCTTTTTAAGGA
>JAFZED010000022.1 GCA_017560825.1 Bacteroidales bacterium
AGGCCAGACTTTTGCCGCCGGCTTCCTTCAGATTCCACCTCACGATGGACACACTTGCCATTGGCTATATGCTTCCCGTCATTAGGGCGCATTAGGGACTTTCACCCGTTAGAACATGCCCATGCTGGGCGTACACGAAAATCACCCTTCCAGATGACTGGAAAGGTGATTTGTTTGAAGTGGTGGGAGCAGAGGGAGTCGAACCCCCGACCCTCTGCTTGTAAGGCAGATGCTCTAAACCAACTGAGCTATGCTCCCGTTTCGTTTCTTTTTGCCGATAACTGCGTCAGACTGCGCATCTTCAGTCGGTCATTACCACAAGGTAACTCCCTCCTTCAGAGCTTGTCTTCCTTGTTCTCGACAAAAATAAACTTCAACTTTCTTGCTTCTTTTGCCCGATGGCTGCGTTGGACTTCGCATCTTCAGTCGGTCACAACCATCAGGTTGCTCCCTCCTTCATCGTTCGTCTTCCTTGTTCTCGAACAAAAACAAGCGGCGAAAGTATTCCGAAGAACTTTCTTGCGGTGCGGACGGGACTCGAACCCGCGACCCCCGGCGTGACAGGCCGGTATTCTAACCAGCTGAACTACCGCACCAATTGTTCAGACTTATGTCGCATTCTCAAAATGCGGGTGCAAAAGTAAGGAAAAAAGATTAATCTCCAAATTAAAATTGCACTACTGTCGCTCAAATCGCATATTTTTACTGCCGACAAGACAAAAAAATGTCCACTACCGGCTAATTCACGCTGCCGCGACGGCTCATAAAGCACATCCAGCAAGGTTGCTCTATCGAAAAGTATTTGTAAATTTGTCGTATTGACCACACCTCTAAATTTCAGAACTATGACCAAGATCCTCATCATGGCCCTGTCCCTTATCATGGCGGCATGCTCGACACGTGCAACGGCCAAGCCTGACAACAACGACGAAACAAATGTCGACAAGACACCTTCGCGACTTATCGCATTGAGCTTTGACGACGGTCCTAACGACATCACCACCCCGAAAGTTCTCGACATCCTGGAGGAGTTCAATGTGCCCGGATCTTTTTTCGTCATCGGACAAAACATCAACGAATCCACTGCGAAACAGATGACCAGAGCCATTTCACTCGGATGCGAAATACAGAACCATTCCCTTACTCATGTGCAGATGTCAAAGCTGACAAAAGAGCAGACCGCGGAAGAAATAAGAAGGACTGACGAACTTATCGAACAGTACACAGGCACACGTCCTTGGCTTTTCCGTCCCCCATATATCGACCACAATTCGCTCATGCATGAGACCATTAGCCACACTTTCATCTGCGGTGTAGGCTGCGAAGACTGGGTTCCTTCCGTTTCAGCACAGGCAAGATACGACGCCCTCATCTCCACAGTCAAGGACGGAGACATCATTCTTCTCCACGACTTCATCGGAAACGACAACACAGTCGAAGCCCTCAGGATGCTGATACCGGAGCTGAAGAGGCAAGGATTCACCTTTGTCACCGTCTCTGAACTCTTCAAGGCAAAAGGTGTCACCCCTTCAGCACATAGCGGAAAGCTCTATTCAAACGTCCTGCAATAGAATCCGCCCACAGGGCCCGGCCTGTCCAGAAGTCATCTCGGCATAGGATCCATTTCGGCATAGTCTCTGACATCCTTCCGGACCTCTGCAAGATGCAGGACAGCCAACACGATGACGATCGCTACTCCGATATAGTCCAGGGCACCGAAGACAAGATCGTGTCCGAAAAGCACGAATTCGTGCGAAAATTCCCGCAAAGGCCTTACAAGAGCAAACAGGGTGTTTATGATGATCATGATTATCCTGAACTCTGTAGGGCCCATTTTAGCATATGTAAGACGGAACTCCTTCTTCAGATGTGCATTTATGCTGACATTTATCGTCATGAGCAGATACATCACCAGTGCCAGGAGGGCGATTTCAAGATGTATGAGGCCGGAGAGTCCCACTCCGACAAAAATGATCACCTCATTGATGGCGTCAATCGTGTGGTCGAGATAATAGCCATACACAGGCCTCTGGAGATTCCTGACCCTGGCAAGAGTGCCGTCCAACGAATCGCCATACCAGTTGATGACAAAGCCCATCGAGCTGATCCAAAGGAAAGCAGGATTCCACGCCGACAATACATATCCGGCAGCAATCACAATTGCTCCGAATGTCCCGATATATGTCAGGATATCGGATGTCATCCACCGAGGCTGCCGCTGCGCAAGCCATACCAGAACCTTTTTCTCTGCCGCGTTGAGGACCGAAGTCTGTATCCTCACCGCATCTGCCTTATTCCCTGCCATATCAATATTTTCCAGTTAAAATCCAAATAAAATTGGATCCGGTTATTTAATATAAATTTATAATTATCTAATATTTAACACTTTGCGATTTTCCAACCGTTCAGTATAGTGCATATTCATCAATCGGCCATCATTGATGGTCGGGACTTTGAACTCATATTTATCCTTTGGTAAACAGACTTTCCACAGCGGTCGCATTTGCCGCAAGTTCCTGCATTAGTTTACAAAGGTGAGAGGAGCAATCTATTTTAAGCGGACTCCAAAGCCGCAATTGATATGTAGTATTCTCTCTCAGAAAATCTGTTTACCAGATAGGATAAGTTTCTGTCTATGACACGACGTTATTGACATATTTCTTTCTACGCTTGAGTACATAATATATTCGGTTTACCAGTTTGCGGGCAACCTTTACTATAGCCTTGCTGGCAACCATTCGTCTACAACACTCTGTATAGTAGAGGTTCATAGCAGCATCCTGACGTATTGCTACCCAGGCAGCCTCTATAAGATTACAC
>JAFZED010000023.1 GCA_017560825.1 Bacteroidales bacterium
AATATACTTCCACGACGCAAGCTTTTGGCCTGACTTCCTTGCGTCGCTGCAAGAAAACGAGTCCAATGCAGCTATATACCTACACGACGCAAGCTTTTTGCTTGATTTCCCTGCGTCGCTGCAAGAGAACGAGTCCAATGCAGCAATATACTTCCACGACGCAAGCTTTTTGCCTGATTTCCTTGCGTCGCTACCATCCTTTGCGTTCCTTCAGTCACTTGCGTCCCTGTAATCCCGGGCGGCTTGGGGGGAATCTTCTGGCGTTTGCAATGTTCCCGGTGTAAAGAGGAAGATTAAAATTATGAGTTGTTTCCGATAATTTTCAGAGAATGGTTTGGAAATATGGGAAATGTCACTATATTTGCAGTGTATTAACACACTAATACACTATAACAAATAGGCATAAAACATATTATTATGGTAAGTATCAATGATTTAGGTTTTAGCTACGGCAACAAGCTCGTGCTGAAGAACATCACAATGACTTTGGAAGAAGGCAGGATTTATGGCCTTCTTGGGGAGAATGGTGTGGGTAAGACCACTCTTTTGTCCATTCTCTGCGGACTTAAGAAACCGTCTGCCGGAAGTGTGCTCACTGACGGGCGTAAGCCTTTTGACAGGGAGCCTGCGCTTCTTACCGAGCAGTATTATCTGAGCGATGACAATGCTTCGGTGCATATGAAGGCTGTCGAGTATGCAAAGAACTACGGAAAGTTCTGGGAAAAGTTTGAAATCAGCAAGTTCCTAGAACTGATGGAGATTTTCGAGACCGATCCGCAGCAGATGATGGACAGGATGTCTACAGGCCAGTTGAAGAAGACATATATTTGCTTCGCCCTTGCCTGCAACACCCGTTATCTTTATATGGACGAACCTACCAACGGTCTTGACATCCCTTCAAAGGCCCAGTTCAGGAAGGCCTTGGCTAAGTACACACGAGAGGACTCTGTCGTACTCATCTCTACTCATCAGGTGCGCGACCTTGAAAATATAATCGATCCGATCATAATCCTCGACAGGCAGGATGTCCTTCTGAATGCAACATTACAGGAGATTTCAGAAAAGCTTTATTTCGACTACAGCAGCGAAGTGAAGGAAGGAGCCCTTTACAGCGAACTCATCCCCGGAGGCTGTATCCAGGTCTTCAACAACACTACTGGACAGGAGAGCAAGGTCAGCATAGAGGCGCTTTTCAACACTGCCCACAAGCATAAGGAACTCATCAAGAACGTATTCAGCAAATAGACATATCAATATGGAAACAAATAACATATTCAGTTTCAGAAGATTCGGCAAGTATCTCGTGTCCGATCTGAAAAGATGCATCGCCAATTTCGGCCTTTCATTCCTTGTCATCAGCCTCACAGGTTTGGTATGCTACCTGCTTGTCGGAGTCATATCCTATGTCAGCGGAGCAGGGTGGGTTTCATCCAACGCCCTGGCAAGGAGCCTGTATCTCTGGATTGCTTTCGCCATCCTTGTGGTCGCGATGCCGAACAAATGCTATGGATTCATCACAGACAGAAAGCTCGGAAGCAACTGGCTTATGCTTCCGGTCTCAACTGTTGAGAAGTTCCTGTCTATGCTCATCAACTGCCTGGTAATCATTCCTTCAGCATTTTTCCTCTGCTCATTTGCAATAGACTGGCTCATAACTGCACTTGACCCTCAGCTGCACTCTACTATCATTGGCAGCGGTATGGAATTGTTTGACGTCATAGTTGCAAAAGCCGCTGAAGAATCAGAAGTCAATGCCCTGCTTACAAACTTCATAACTGAAAATAATATAATCTTCAGCGCAATAGATGACTCGATGATTCTCATACTGGCCTTTCTGCTGGGAGCCATCCTGTTCAAGTCTCAGAAAGCGACCAAAACTATCCTTGCCTGGTTCGGTATAGGAACTCTGCTCAGCATCATCCTCACCCCTGTAGCGATTATGTTTGTCGGTAACTATGATCTGGCAGTGAATGCTCTCAACAGCGGAGATATCGAGGCTGTAACCACTTTTGCACAGGATTTCATCAGTAGCGCTATGAAATTCGACACGATTTTCGATGTGACATTACTTCTTGGAATGGAAGCCGCTATATTTATGAGACTTAAAACCATCAAACACTAGGACTTGCTATGGAATTCAACTCTAACAAAGCCATATACCTTCAGATCTGCGACTCCATCTGTGAGAGGATTCTCAGCGGATCGCTTGCTCCCGATGAAAGAATACCGTCCGTCCGCGAGTATGGTGCTGAAATCGGCGTCAACCCGAACACGGTGATGCGTTCGTACGAAAAGCTCACCGGGGAAGGGATAATATATAACCGTAGAGGAATCGGCTATTTCATCAGTCCCGACGCGGGAAAGATTGTGCTCGAGACTCAGAAGAAGGAATTTATCGACAGTGAATGGCCGCTGATACTCAAGAAGATAGAGCTTCTTGGCATCTCGCTTGAAGAACTCTTGAAATAATCTTATGAACAAAAGAAAACTCATCATTTTTCTGCTTTGCGCATTCCTGCCGACGATAGCGGCAGGAATGGTGATGCATCTGCTTGGAGGTTCTCCTTCAGCATTGAGCATCGAACCTCTGGAAGGCAATAAGGTTCAGGCTATAGCAGTAATAGCTCTTACCACGGCAGCAATGCTCTTTCCGATGATTGCAGTCATCATCACTCAGCGTGTTACCAAGGAACCGGTGCTGAAAGGACTCGGCATTTCATTCAAGATCAACCGCTGGTGGTTCATCGGCTGGCTTCTTATGCCGGTAATTGCACTGGCAGTTCTTGGAGTAACCCTGCTTATGCCCGGTGCTGTCTGGAATCCTGACAATGAAATCATCCGGACAGCCCTTGAGTCTATGCCGGAGGGTGTAGGCCTATGGGGAATGCTGGCCATCACCCTTTTCAGCGGACTGTATGCAGGAATCACCCTCAACGCCCTTTTCGCCTTCGGTGAGGAGATTGCCTGGCGCGGTTACCTTCTGAAGCTCTTTGAAGGCAAGAAGTTTATGACGACTGCTCTTCTGACCGGTACCATCTGGGGACTATGGCACGCACCCATAATTCTCAATGGCCACAACTACCCTCAGCATCCTGTCATCGGAGTTCTGATGATGGTCGTGTTCTGCGTGCTGCTCACACCTATGCTTATGTATTTCCGTAAAAAGAGCGGCTCAGTCATCGTGCCCGCCATAATGCACGGCACATTCAACGGTGTGATCGGAATAACCCTGATAATGGTCACTCCGGCAAACGACCTTCTATACGGAGGAAGCGGTCTCGCAGGCTTCATAACCATATTGGTAATCGATATATTCATATATATATACGACCGTTTCATTTCGAGGGAAAATATACTAGGATCTGAGATATAGGCAAGTTTGTAAAAATCGCAAAATATATCTAAATTTGCAGCGTTCTAAGACCTTTGCCGGCTTGAACGAACCGGAATGAAGAAAGCACTTGTCTACATACTGTCCGCAGTCCTTCTGACTGCCTTTATGGCGTCCTGCAGCACCGGGTTGGAACCCGTTGAAGACCTGGAAAATACAGGATATACTATTGTCGTATCCGGTACCGTGGCTGACATTACTACTACGGAACCCCTTGAAAATGTTAAGATTACGCTCTATGCGGCAGAAGTTACCGAGTACGGCGAAGGTGCGCTCGTGAGCAGGACTGTGTACACTGACAACCGAGGCAGATTCGAACTTACAGAAGGGGGATTCCAGCAGAAGATTACCTGCAGGGTCACTGCTGAAGATCAGTCAGGAGTCTATGAGTCAGCGACTCAGGAGATGGTTGTGTCCTGGAACGGCACATCCTACAATTCCCAGACAAGGACCTCCTATGTAAATGACGTGAACTTTTATCTCAAAAAGGAGTAGTAATGAACGTGTCCCGCATAGCAATAGCATTAGCTGCTCTGGTCTTGTCAGTTTCTTCCTGTATGATGGAGGAGGCGTCTTCAGACATCCACATTCCAGACGACGGAGATTCTGACAAATTGGTCGGCTACGTCACTGACACTGACGACAATTCCATCGAACACATCAAGGTCACACTCGACTGGAACAACGGAACCTATCAGGAAATCAAGTACACCGACAGTTACGGCCAGTTCCAGACAGACTGCTGGCAGCCTGCAGCACGCGAGGCTGTGACACTGGCAATCACGATTGAAGATGTGGACGGAGAAGAGAACGGCGGGCTTTTCGAACCGGTCTCAGAGACGATAATCCTATTTGAAAACGGAGTCCAGGACATCGTGGATCCTATGGTCTTCCGTTTGAATCGCGCCACTGCTTCGGAGAGCAGCCCACAAATCTGACAAACTGTCTGTGAAAGTTGGAGCGGTCGCTGAATCCGGCGGCCTCTCCTATTATATTCGTTGAGACATCCTTGTTTTCAAGAAGAAGCCTCTTAGCCTCCTCGATACGGAGCTGGGTCCTCCACGTCTTGAAATCAATGCCCATCTTCACCTGGAAATAGTGATAAAGCATCTCCTTGGTCGTGTTGAGTTCCTTGGCGGTCTCTTCACGGCTCTTTGCATATTCACAATATAGCTTCTGCTCCACCCACTGTTGCAAGGCCTTGTCCAGCTTGTGGAACTCTCTGTCGACGTTGAGCTCTTCCTCCTGGGCCTTCTTTCTTATTCTTTCCGCCTCTGTAGTGCGGCTGAATGCATTTGAAAGGGCAGGACGTGCCACAGCATCAAGTATCAGCTTATGACTGCCGATGAAGGATATGAAGTTGGATGTAAGGTACAGCATATAAACAAGATACCACGCCGTGTAGAGCTGCGCAAGCAGAAGGCGGCAATCCAGGAATACGTACAGAACTCCATATACCAGAATGAAGAGATTGCTCAGCATCGCTATTATATAGCAGAAGCGGACCCATTTCAATCTGTGGCTTTCATCCTCGTCATAGTACTCTTCTATCTCCTTGAGTGATTTCTTGTATACCTTTGCGAAATGGATTATATATCTTGTCGACTGGATCATAAATGCCAGCAGGGCAGCTGCGCACATAAACCAGAAGTAGCGCTTGTCGTACGAATCGTATGAGTCTACAAGAAGGAAGGCTATCACCGCCGACATAAAGAGCCCCGGAATGAAAAGGTTCAGCCATCTGTACTTCTCAGCCCTCAGAAGAGAAGTCATAGAATAGGATATGATGGAGGTCGAGAAGTGCACGACGATGTAGATCGCCATCATAGCCAGTAGATCCCAGTCACGCATCCGAGGCGAGTTGTAGACTGAGACTGCGAAGAACATCATAAATCCGCAGATGAGGAAGCTGATTATGATGGCAAGCTTGGAATTCACAAGCTTGTGGTAGTACTGGGACTGCGGTATCCTTATGAGCATAAGCAGAACGGCGAGGACTGTCGAGCCCACACCGACTATCATCTGTACTGCTATGTCTGGATTTATGATCATTAGCACCATTTAGCGCATAATTCTGCGAAAATAACGTTTTTTTCGCTATTTTTGCAATCGTTTTTGTCCGATTTTTAGTGAGTGGGCAGTATAAGACATTACAACCTGACGTAATATGTTAGACATCAACACAATAGAGAAACTTGACAGGATAGCCACGCCGTTCTATTTCTACGATATGGACCTCTTTCACAAGACAGTGGACCACGTCGCGGAACTTGCTGCAAAGCACGACATTAAGGTGCATTACGCCGTGAAGGCGAATGTGGAACGCAGGCTTCTTGAATATATAAGCGGAAAAGGATTCGGCGCTGACTGTGTCAGCGGCAATGAAGTCCTGCACGCGCACAGCTGCGGTTTCCCGGCCGGGAAGATCGTATATGCCGGAGTCGGCAAGAGTGACAAAGAAATATACGAGGCTATGAAGCTCGGTATCGAGGCCTTCAACTGCGAGTCGCTTCAGGAGATCTTCGTCATCAACGAAATGGCGCACGTTCACGGCCTCAAGGCCAACGTGTCAGTCAGAATCAATCCTGACATAGATGCTCACACTCATAAATATGTCACCACAGGACTATACGAGAACAAATTCGGCATCTCCAACCACGAGTTCGACAAACTGATCGAACTCATCCACAAGAGTGAGCATATAAACTTCATCGGACTTCATTTCCACATAGGTTCACAGATCACAAGAGTAAACGAAGTCTTCTCTCTCGAGTGCCTCAGGGTCAACGATATAGTGAAGTATTTTGAGGAGCGCGGTCTGAGGATCGACAACATCAACCTCGGAGGTGGACTCGGTGTGGACTATGACGATCCGGATGGAAATGCAATAGCGGATTTCGAGACCTGGTTCAATGCCATATCTGCCAACATCATCCGCCGTGAAGACCAGACGGTGCACGTGGAGCCGGGCCGTTCGCTCGTGGCTCAGTGCGCGTCGCTGATCTCACGTGTCCTTTTTGTAAAGAGCGGAGAGACCAAGAACTTCCTGATTATGGATGCCGGTATGAACGACCTCATCCGTCCTGCCCTTTATGGAGCCTATCACAAGATAGAGAACCTCTCGGCTGCACAGCGCTCGTTCTTCCCGACCTTCCAGGCCTACGACATCGTAGGTCCGGTCTGCGAATCCAGCGACGTGTGGGGAGCAGGTAGACTTCTGCCGCTGAGCGTTCGCGGCGACCTTATGGCCATCCGCAGTGCGGGAGCCTACGGCCAGGTGATGGCGAGCCGCTACAATATGAAAAACCTCGCTCCGGCGGTATTCAGCGACACTCTGGACGACGCCCCACAGGTGGTAAACTACTTCGAAGAAATATAAAAAGTAAATATATATGTTTGAAAATCTAAGCGAAAGACTCGAAAGGTCATTCAAAATCCTCAAAGGTGAAGGTAAGATCACCGAGGTAAACATCTCAGAGGCGATGAAGGACATCCGCCGCGCCCTCCTGGACGCCGACGTGAGCTACAAGATCGCAAAGCAGTTCTGCGATGAGGTGAAGAAGAAGGCTATCGGACAGAATGTGCTCACTGCAGTGAAACCTCAGCAGATGATCGTGAAGATCGTTCACGACGAGCTTGCTGCCCTTATGGGAAGCCAGTCTTCTGACATCAACATCAAGGGAGCTCCGGCAGTGGTTCTCGTAGCCGGTCTCAACGGTTCCGGTAAGACAACATTCTCTGGAAAGCTCGCTCTCAACATCAAGAGCAAGAGGGGAATGAAGGTCCTCCTTGCAGCCTGCGACTACTTCCGTCCTGCAGCGATCGACCAGTTGAAGGTTCTCGGAGAGCAGATAGGAGTGCCGGTCTATGCAGAAGAGGGTGTAAAGGATCCTATCCAGATAGCAAAGAACGCCATCGCAAAGGCAAAGGCTGAAGGCTACTCTGTAGTGATTGTCGACACAGCCGGTCGTCTTGCTGTGGATCAGGAACTTATGGATGAGATTTCAGCTCTCCATCAAGCAGTCCAGCCGACAGAGACTCTCTTCGTAGTCGACGCTATGACAGGTCAGGATGCAGTCGAGACTGCCAAGGCTTTCAATGAGAGACTCGACTTCGACGGAGTTGTCCTCACAAAGATGGACGGTGACACCCGTGGTGGTGCGGCTCTCTCGATCAAGGCTGTTGTAGGTAAGCCTATCAAGTTTGTCAGCACAGGTGAGAAGATGGAGGCACTTGACGTGTTCCACCCGTCACGTATCGCTGACCGTATCCTCGGTATGGGAGACGTCGTTTCCCTCGTGGAGAAGGCTCAGGAGCAGTTTGATGAGGCTCAGGCACGCGAACTCAAGAAGAAGCTCGCGAAGGACCAGTTCACACTCTGGGACTTCTACAACCAGATCCAGCAGATCAAGAAGATGGGTAACATCAAGGACCTCGCTTCAATGATTCCGGGACTTGGTAAGGCCATCAAGGATGTGGATATGGACAATGACTCATTCAAAGGCATTGAGGCTATCATCCTCTCTATGACTCCATACGAGCGTGAGCACCCGGACTGCATCAACGGCAGCCGCCGCAAGAGAATCGCAGACGGTTCCGGCACATCCCTTCCTGAGGTAAACAAGCTCCTCAAGCAGTTCGAAGGCACCCGCAAGATGATGAAGACCGTAATGGGAGCCAATATGGGTAATATGATGAAGGGCGCGATGAAGCGCAGAAGATAGTCATTACGGAAATATATCAATAAAGAGGTAGATAATAAAACACCGTCATTTCGAAATGACGGTGTTTTATTATCTACCTCCTGTAAGGATTCGGGAGAATTTTGGTGTTATTTTCCGGAGGAGGTAATATACCAGAGTGCCTGCAGCCATTATGACGGCTATTTCTGTCAGGTAGGCAAGAGCGGCGATGGCTGGGCGGTTCAGATCGAAGATCTGGGAGCCAAGCTTGCCGGCCCAGGCCAGCAGGTTCCAGTTACCGAAATTGACCATATGAACACAATAGACGAAGAAGCATGCTCCTGAGACGGATGCCAGTTTGTCTGATTCTGGGGAGGATTTTCCACGCTCCAGAAGGAAGGCGCCTGCCCAAAAGCAGACCGGAATTCCGAAAGTGAACATCAGGTTCTCAAATGGCTGGGCATCTCCCGGTGCAACGACGAGCGAAGAGGCTGTCCAGAAGCATAAGAACAACGGCAGGATCCATTTGATATGCTTTCTCGACCATTCTACCGGATCGATATTACGTACAGCGGCAAAGGCTCCTATGCTGAAGAAGAACAGTGCATTTGTGCTGAAGCCCGGAGTACAGCAGAGGATTCCCAACCAGTACGCGACTCCTGCAACTCCAAGAAAGAAGACTCCGCCTTTGCAGATGAACATATATATAAATGGAGAGAGAGCCAACATAACTATAAGGTCACGTACAAACCAGAGAGGGACATCAAGCGGATAGTACAGTTGCATATCCATTCCGAGCCAGTTTTTCCAGCCTTGACAATAGGATACTCCGTTCCAGAGCCACCCGACAAATGGAATCCGTCCTTCATAGGCACCTTCAAGCGACCAGCCGTTGCCTGCCTTCAAGGAAAGGCAAAGCATGCTGACAGCACAGATGACATTGAATATCACGTACGGGACCAAGAGCGTCTTTACGCGCGACCTGATCTTCTGTTTCCATACAGCCCAGGACCATTTCGCAAGCTTCTGGAAGAAAAGATAGCCGGAAATGGCGAAGAACAATGGTACTGCGATGAAGGCAAACTTATTTATGAAGGTGCCGATAACCGAAAAGAGCACCCAACCCCAAGGCTGGCCGGAGAGGTTGTCCATTGTCAGCCAATAAGGATTGTGGTCAGGATGCACGTGTACAAACAAAACAAGTATGACAAGTGCAATCCTGAGCCAATTGATTGTTCTTGAAGTTAACGGAGTCATGTCGACTTACTTCTTCAGCCACTTCTCTGTCAGCCACTTACGAACAGGGATGTCGTAGAGCTTGAGACAAGCGTAAGCGATGCCGATCGAAAGGAGGAAGCAGCCGGCGCACACCATCACGTGTGCATAGTCCGGAGCGTCCGGATGTGACCACGCCCAGTTCATCTGCATATACATAAGCGGATAATGGGTGATGTAAAGAGGATATGAAATCTCGCCAAGGAAGGTGCAGACCTTCGCGCTCTTTTCGCCCTTGATCTGACTTCCGGCTCCGATCATTACAACCAGAGGCATAAGGACGAGAATGCATGTCGCGTTATAAACGCCGTTAAGGATGTTGTTTTCACCTCCGACACAAGGGACAGAGAAGAGAACTGCAAGGATGAGCGAGCACCACCAGAAGCCGTTCTTCACGTTGATGAACTTGCCGATACGGGAGATGAGAAGTCCTATGAGGAATGGATAGAAGAGTCTTGTCAGACCGATGTACACCTGCTCTGAAGTAAGGCTCCATCCTCCGATTACTGTATACCTGTGGCCTGCGTGACCTTCTGTCAGAAGCCCGAACACATTCCAGTCGAGACAGAGATCGAGGGTACAGAATGCGGCCGCTGCAGTAAGGACAGCAAGGGCAACCTTAGGCAATCTTCTGAATACCAATGCATAAAGTATATTTGCCACATACTCCCAGGTAAGTGACCAGTTAGGTCCGTTGAATGAGTTCATTTCACCCCAGCCACGGATGTCCATTCCAGCACCGCAAGGAATCATAAGGCAGCCCATGACAAAGGCGAGGAGCACTTTCCAACCTGGTACATGTCCGATCAATGGGAAACCGTCACCCTGACCGAAGAAATAGAAGCAGGCTCCGACAACCGTACCCATGATGACCATAGGCTGGAGTCGCACGAGACGTCTCTTGAAGAATCCCCAGACAGTCATTCTGTCCCATCTGTCATCATAAGCATAACCGATGACAAATCCTGAAAGGACAAAGAAGAAGTCTACAGCAAGGTAGCCGTGATTGATGATCTGATGAGCCTGACCACCGGAATAGGTCTCCAGAAGGTGGAAGAGTACCACGAGGACTGCAGCGACACCGCGAAGTCCGTCAAGGATTTCATACCTCGGCTTCGAGGCAAGATATACATTTGTTGCCATAAAGATTAGAATTTATGCAAATATACCGTATATGCTGCTAACGGCATTGTACATATATTGTTATTTATTGTTCTATATTTGTATTTGTAATCAAATATATGACAATATGCCCAACAGAAACGAATATAAGGCAATAAAACTGACTGATGTCTCTTTTCTTTACGACTCGGTCTGCCTTCCTCCCGACAAGCAGATTCCTTTACATTCTCAGAGTTCCTGGGAACTCTCATGCATAATTACTGGTCAGGGAACGCGTCTGTTGTCTGATGTTTCCGAGTCGTTCGAGGAAGGTGAAGTCGTGATGATTCCGCCGGGAGTACAGCACTGCTGGTACTTCAACAAGGACAAGACAGACAAGGACGGTAACATTGAGAATATAACCATATTCTTCAGCGGAGACTTTCTTGAGAATGTATCGTTCTGTTTTCCGGAGCTTTATGAGCCTATCCGGCATATTTCGAGCCTGGCGAATGCCACTATATTCTCAGATGAATCCAGGGCAAGGATATATTCTCTGATGCTCAGGATGCGTGATGAATCGGCAGAAAGGAGGGTGCTGACTTTTGTAGAAATACTGCTTGTCATTTCTGAAGACAAGACAGGAAGGATAATCATCAATTCAAAGCCCCGGAGCAAGAGCGAAGTCAGGATGTCTCAAATCAGAGGTTATGTGAACTGCAACTTTGCAAGGGAGATCAGCATTGACGAGATTTCTGCGCATGTAGGTATGAACAAGTCTTCATTCTGCACCTTCATAAGAAATGAGACTGGCCAGACCTTCACCAACTATGTAAACAGTATCAGACTCAGCCTTGCGGCAAACCTGCTGAAGGATTCAGAGCTGCATATTTCCGAAATCGGAGCATCAGTCGGCATGACCGACACCCCATACTTCTGCAGAATCTTCAAAAAGAAATACGGTCTGACACCTACAGAATACCGTAAGAGTACCCTTACATAAGATCCCCGATCAAGTCAGGGATGACGGTAGGTCAAGTCCGTCATGCCCGGCTCGACCTGGCATCTCATCCGGAAGGTCAGAGGTTAGACTATACTATGCAGGGCAAAGGAGAAGACTCCTTTGTGATTGAGGTACTCTGCAGTGTTTTTAATGAAGGCATCAAGAGCGTCAGATGCAGGAATCGCCTGGTACATCATCATGGCCAACGACTCAAGGTTTCTGTCATTGAAACCTCTTTCAGAGACAAGATACTCAAGAGGATTGTCCTTGGCCAGAAGTTCATATATATCTATATCCAGACCTTGAATCATCTCAGAGTTCAATTGCCCGGCAAGCGCATCTGACTGAAAGGCGAAAGTACCCAAACCCAGCTTTGAAGCAATGAGCGCGAGCATCTCGCCGATCTTGTCAATTTCTCTGATAAGATAGTCTTCCATTATTCTATGACTACTCGTTTTTAAGGTAGTGGAGCCAGAAGGCGTTGTTGGCGTTCTGGAAGTGGGTGCCCTGGTAGCCGCGGTAGCCGTGCATGCCATCTGGGTAGATCATGAAGTCAAAGCGTTTGCTGTGGCGGTGAAGGGCGTCTACGGGCAGAAGGGTGTTCTGGTGGTGGACGTTGTCATCGCCGGTAGGGTCTTTGTTGGTGTTGTTAAAAATACGAAATGTTCACCATTAAGATGCAATTTACCTCAAAAAGTACTATCCACTTCTCGATATTTTTCGATTTTTCTCCTCCTCCGCTGCTCTTGCTGTCTATTTAGCTTCCGTACCTCCTGCCGTCTCCGGTTCTCCGCTTTCTTACTTACCGCGACGCACGCTTTTGACCCCGAAAACCTGCGTCGCGACTACTTCTGCTTCATTCTGCCTAGTTCTAGTGAACTTTTGCTGCCCAATCTTCACTAGAACTCCAGTTCTCAACTGCATTTGAGGTGTTATGCCTAGTTCTAGTGAACATTTTGCCTCTGTTCTTCACTAGAACTAAATAGGGATAATGCGATTGGGGATATTCCGATAGAATGGGGATTGTTAACTGGTTGATATGCCGGAGTATATAATGTTATTGGTGGGCAAAATTGCCCACCAATAATGTGCTAAATGCTCTATGTCAATAGAATAGTAATTTCTATAATTCAACTGAATCAGGCAGTGCCTGTCAGTGGGAAACCAGTGCAACAGACCAGTGCAACAGACTAAGATTATTCCGCTGCCTTTTTCTGGAGGTAGTCCTTGAAGAAGCGGCCCTGGGTTGACGGGGTGAAGTTCCAGTCGTCGATCAGGGTAGGGGACCACGATGTGTCGAAGCACCATACGGTGAATGATATGCCTTTCTTTTCGAAATATTCTGTGATATGGTGGCCGTACTCTTCTGTAGAGATTACCGGAATGTGGGCTCCTCTTTCGTGCTCGAGGCAGAAGCCGATCTCTGTGCAGATTACAGGGTAGGTGTCAGCCACGAAGCCGAAGTCAGCCTCCCACTGCTCTTCCCACGGCTGTGAGCGCTTCATTGGATAAGGGTGTGACACGTATGCAACGTTTGGACGCTCGATCGGTGCATAGGCAACCGGAGTCAGGTCATATGCCCAGTTGAATCCTGCGCACAGGCAGACTGCATTGGGGTTGTGTACGCGGATAGTGTCGATTATCTGTTCCTGAATGCCCTTCCACTCTTCCCAAGTACATTCTCCAGTGTCAGGACCTGTCACTGTCGGCTCATTGTACACCTCGTACAAAGCTACTGTAGGCTCATCCTTATAGCGCTGTGCCACAGTGCGCCAGAACTTGAATGTCTCCTGAAGGTCGGTGTTGTACATCGGACTGGTGTACTTCGCGTCCTTAAGGTTGCCGATGGAATGCCAGTCCATAATGACATACATTCCGTGCTGCTTTGCCCACTGGATTCCCTGGTCCATTGCAGCGAATGTCTCATCCCAGCCCATTGAGTTGAGATTGGTAGGATGTACTGCAAATCTGACGATGTTTGCTCCCCAGTCGGCTGCCTCTGCAAAGTAGCGTTCGTTCCACTGACCTTCGCTCACAAGCTTCACAGGGTCAGAGAAGCAGAGGCCTCTGAACACGATTTCATTCCCCTGAGGGTCAATGAACTTGTTGCCTTCTACCTTTACCCAGCCTTCCTGGGACGATTTTGGAGTGCAGGCCGCCACGATAAATGCCGCGAGGCAGGCCATAAGGATTGTTTTTCTCATATTAAGTCGGTATTAGAATGGTTATTAATTAATATGTCAAAGCTGTCTCATAGTAAGTGGCAAAGCAAGGATAGCTTTCCAGAGGGTTCGGCTGGCAGAATGTCACTCCTTCGAAGATAGGGGAGTCCTGCTGTCCAAGCGGCTCTCTGATGTCCAGTTCTGCATCACATCCTTCAAGTCTTGCCGAGATCTTGCCGTCCTTGTAGCTGTAATGGAGTGTGCCGTCTCCGATCTTTACTGATGTTTCCACTGAAGTGATCTCTGCAGGAATACGAGGCTCGATGATGATCTTGCCTGCAAGCAGGTCCGGACGGATTCCGAGGAAGTGCTGGTACCAGGTACGCAGGTGCTCGGCGTTGCTCCAGGCCTGAAGGAAGGTTCCCGAGCGCTTTACCCAAGACTGACCTTCACGCGGATGCGCGTCGGCATTCTCGCTGAGGCTGCCGACAGCTCCCTCGACCAGTGCCTGTCTGTTCATATTCTTGAAAAGCTCCCAAGCCGGTTCTATCTGACCGTACTCGATCATCCTCTGCATAGCGATACCATTGTTCCACAGCCAGATAGTGCCATTGTGATAGGCATCATCCTTATGATAATAGTTCCAGTTCTCGTGCTGAGGGTGGAACTGGCTGTCCCATTGTGCGAGAGAAGCCACTCCCCAAGGATATACGAGCTCTTCCCAGCTTCTGCGGGTCACTCTCTGCTTGAAGTTCTCATCATTTACAAGGTCGAAGCAGTAAAGCTGGTTAGGGCGGAACTGCTTGTCCGGAGTGCCGTCTGGGTTGAGGTGGTCATATATAAGTGCCTCGTCCTTACTGCAGTAGTCGCGTTCGAAGTTGCTTGCCAGGAGGGTGGCGAGGCCGCTCCAGTCCTCTGCAGAGCCTGTGTCGTCAAGGAGACTTGCAATCTCGCTTCCGGCCATCAGCTGGGCGTACCACAAGGCCTGGATGTCGTTGGCTCTGTTGCCGCGTGGCGAACCAGGGATGCCGTTTCTCTTGACATCCATCCAGGTGTCGGCGTCTGCGTGAGTCAGGTAGCCGTTTTTGTCAGTATAGTTCTTGATTGAAGCGTTGATGCTTGTCTTGATGGCAGGGTAGAGGTCGTGGAGGAACTCTATGTCCCCCGAATATTTGGCCACTTCAAGGGCCTGGATGACGAAGCGTGGGGTTCCGTCAGTTGTGTTGTAAAGGATCCCCTCAAGGTTTGCCCTGTTAGGGATTCTGCCGTAGGTCTCCGATTCAGGATCCTTGTCCTGGAGCTCGGCGAAGTCTTTGAGTATCTGCTTTGCTGTCTCGAACTGTCCTGTCACCAGGCAGGCTCCTGGCATCGATATGAACATATCTCGTCCCCAGTACTCGTTGAACCAAGGGAGTCCTGCATATATTCCCTTTCCCTGCTGCTCTGTGATCAGCTCGTCCATTGTGATGGTTATCCAGTCCAGGGCCTCGTCCAGCGACGGAAGGTTGGTCTTGACGCGGTTATATTCAGTTATCAGGCCGTTGATCCTTTCCCTTCTTTCCCTTGTCATCGCTCCGCCTTCCTTTCTGAATTTCTCGGCAAGCGCAAGGCATTCATCTTCAGTGCCATAGGTCAGGATGAATCCTTCTGAGTCAGATCCTGTCTTCATACCGTTGCCATAGACAGTGAATGATGTCTTGCCGGCTGGTGCGATGAGGATCCTCTTGTCAGGTGCTTCGTTCGGGGTGAGGAACAGACCGTCCTTGCTGTACTTGGCTTCAGCGATATGGCCAAGGTCTGGCGTGAGCATAATGGAATCAGCCGATGATATGACTTCCACATAAAGCACAGGCACGTTGTCGAACATTCGGAATATTTCCTTGGTGTGACCCCAATGGCGCTCGATCCTGTCAGGGAAGACTACACATTCGCCTGCTTCCTTCCTGTTGAGCATATGGTCGATGCCTATGGCCTCATCGTCAATACCGATGGCATAGTCGGCAAGGATTCTCTTCTTTGCCATATTCCATCCTGACCACCACTCGGGGGTCTCCTGATGGGTTGTGCCGTACCAGTAGCCTGATTTCTTGTCTGTGTAGGAGTACTCGCGGTTTTCTTCCGGGGTGACCTTGACGCCGAGCGCGTCGATCGCCATATCCTTTTCTCCTGAAAATGCACAAGCCTGTGCAAAGAGTGCTGTCGCCAAAAGGCAGATTCCTGCTGTTGTCTTCATATCTTTTCGGTTAATATTCGCCGTGCCCCTTGAGGCATCACGCAAATTTAACAAAAAAAGATGTTTATATTGCCAGACTTCAGTTATAAACTCTTTTTCTTCTTGAATATCAGAAGATTGTTGATTGTAAAGTTGATTATGCCTGAAAAGCACATAGCTGTGAGGTTGCAGAAGACCACGTCCCAGCCGGAGAAGCGTTCTATAAGCAGAAGTACTCCCAACCGGAACAGGAATACCATCGAGTTTGAAAGGTTATATGCGGCATAGAGCCTGAAGAATCTCCTGACGGAGGCGTCCGGCCGTTTTCTGGTCCTGTCTTTCCACACATAGAAGTAGGAAATCGTATAATTGACGGCAACTGCGCATTGGAACGAAATCATAGGGGATATGATGTATTCTCCCCAATATCCTCTGGTAAAGACCAGGTCTGACATAAGCCAGAGCACAAGCGTGTCCACCACCGAGCCGATGAGGCTTGTGCCCGCAAACTTGGCATATCTTATCAGAAATTTCGCCATATCCTAATCCCTTTCCGGCATAGGGTCCATTTCAGCGTAATCCTTGATGTCCTTGCGGACTGTGGTGATGTGGATAAGGACCAGAATCAGGATTATGACTGCTCCTATATAGTCCAGAGCCTTGAAAGTGAGCTCGTTGCCGCAAATTATCATACTATGGGAGAAATCTCTTAAGGGACTGATTGTGGCAAACAAGGTGTTTATGATGATCATCAATATCCTGAACTCGGTCGGTCCCATACTGACATAGGTCAGCTTGAATTCCTTCTTAAGATGGGCATTGATACTCACATTTATGGTTATAAGAAAGTACATCACCAAGGCAAGCAGGGCGATTTCCAGGTGCATAAGTCCGGAAAGGCCGACACCTACGAATATCATCACTTCGTTGATGGCGTCTATCGTATGGTCAAGGTAATATCCATATATAGGGCGCTGACATCGTCTTACCCTCGCCAATGTGCCGTCAAGCGAGTCCCCATACCAATTGATTATAAAGCCTAATGAGCTGAGCCATAGGAAATTGATATTCCGTGCCGACAGGATGTAACCGGCGGCGACGACAGCCGCTCCGAATGTGCCGATATATGTCAGAATGTCTGATGTCATCCATCTGGGCTGACGCTCAGCGAGCCAGACAAGCACCTTCTTCTCAAGCGCGTTCAGAACAGATGTCTGAATCCTTACCGCATCTGCTTTAGTGTTCACCATTTCAGTATTGATTATAAACCTTATTCCTCAAAAAATCACTGAACTCTTTAATGTCATTGAACTCGGACAGCTGGTCAGGTGAGATGATTTCTCCTATTGCGATCCTTGTCGGTTTCCCTTTCTTATTGAAAACCTCTGCGACAAGACGCAACAATCTTACCTTCCAGTCTATAAGTCCGAGAGAATAATAGAAATTTGAGTTCCTGTCTATGAAATGCACGGGAACAATAGGGACCTTAAGCTTCTTGATAAGCCTTATGACAGGCTCCTGCCACTGCCTGTCCCTGATGCAGCCGTCCTTCAGACTCAGGTCAGACACAGCTCCGGCGGGGAACAGCCCCAAGGCCCCTCCGCCTCTGATGTGAGCTACAGCATCTTTGACACCTTGTATGCTGTCTCGTGTCGGAGCGGTACGTTCGCTTCCTGTTGGGGTGACGCAGATGAAATTTTCATCCAATGTCTTGATCCTGCCGAGGAACTTGTTGACCATCACCTTGAAATCCGGCCTTATATGGCCAAACAGGTCCACAAGCATCACTCCATCCAGATGGCCGTACGGATGATTGCTGATGGTGATGAACGGCCCGTCCGGAAGAGCCTTCAGCACTTCAGGATTCAGCACTTCATATTCCACTCCGATATCCTTCAGTACAGCTCCAGCAAAGTCAGGCCCTTTGACAAGTGCATTCCTGTCATACAGATCGTTCACCTTGTCAATGCACAGCACCCGCATAAGCCCCCTGCACAAAGCGTTTCCACACTTTCCGCGAAACAAAGGCGTCGCCTTCTCCAGTTCATTCAATGTAATAAGTGGCATAGTGCCTTCTTGCTATGCAAACTTTAATCCTTTTCCTGATGTCTGCTCCATTCAGACATAAAGAGTAGACTTTTGAGCAGCAATCTTTAGACAACTATACAAAAAAAGAACGCCGGACTTTCGTCTAGCCTTCTCTGGTGACTCCGAATGAGAAATATGGCACACCTATATTAATAAGGAAGAACTGCACGCTATCTACAACTGTGATCTTAGTGATGCCCCTCACCTTGACCGCCAAAGAGACATATTTGTATTTCAGTGCTGCATAGGATGTCGAGTGGGCGACCTTGTGAGACTCACTAAGGCGGATGTCATAAACGGAGCGATTGAATATATTTCATCCAAGGCCATTGAGGAAAACCAGAAAACTATTCTTGTTCCCCTTAATAAGACCGCTCTGGCAATTCTTGAGAAATACAAGGACTACGAAGGTCCTAAACTTCTTCCTTTCATCACTCAGCCAAAATACAATGACGCTATAAAGGAGATATTTACCAGAGCAGGTACTTGACCCGAACATCGTCGCATCAATGTCCGGACATGCCGAAGGCATCCGTGCCTTCAGCCGCTATCGAGAGATCGATAAAGAAATAAAGACTAATACTGTGAATCTGTTGGATTAAGCTTGACTGCTAAAAAGGTCTACAAGTCGACTTAATTTGCAACCACATTCCTACACGGTATCACGATGTTTTGACAAAATAAATGAATCTTACTACTTTTGTGTTTAGAAGAAAACGGATATGATTGAGAAGAAAGAAAATTACGCATTGGCAGTCAAAACCATAAAGACTGCAATTCTGCAAGGCCAATATGCTGCCTCAAAGGGAACCAACAGAATCCAGTTGGCGACATACTTCGCGATAGGCAAGTATATATCACAGAACTCCCGTCAAGGGTTCTGGGGCAAGGGTGCCCTTGAGACAATCAGCGAGCAGTTGAGCAAAGAACTGCCAGGATTGAGAGGATTCTCTGCGACGAGCATGAAGAATATGCGTAAGTTCTATGAGAACTGGATCATACTCGATTCAAATTCGGCAATCGCAATTGCCGATTTAGAACAGCCAAATTCGGCAATCGCGATTGCCGAATTGCAAAGTGAAGATTATCATATAGATATCTATCGGACCTTAAGTGTAGA
>JAFZED010000024.1 GCA_017560825.1 Bacteroidales bacterium
AATCGTCCACATCACCTCTTAGTGTTACCTCGAGTTCAAAAGAGGCGGTATCCTCAAATTTCTTTATAGTAAATCCATTCATATACAAATCCCGATTTATCTGTGTAAATATATGAAACATTTCACAGAAAACAATCAGTACGAAAAAAGCATCTCAGACGAGATGCTTAACTTTTGCCCCTTATGCGTGGCGGAGGTTTACGCTCTGAGGCGTGATGCGATGCGGGCGGGGACTTTCTTTCTAGACAAGATCGATTCCCGATTCGCGGCAGATTCTGCGGTCTTCATCCGGCCATATGCTTGACTGGATTTCTCCGATGTGAGCCTTTCGCAGAAGGAACATACAAAGTCGCGACTGGCCTATACCGCCTCCTATGGTGTATGGGAGCTTGCCGTCAAGCAGAAGCTTATGATACAGGAGTTCTGATTTATTGGTCTCACCACGCAGTTCAAGCTGTCTTTTCAGAGCCTCCTCATCCACACGTATTCCCATACTGGAGATCTCAAAAGCACTTTCCAGAACAGGATTCCACAGGAGAAGGTCACCGTTGAGTCCACAATAACCATCCTCGTTCACGGTAGACCAGTCATCATAGTCAGCTGCTCGGCTGTCGTGAGGCTTGCCGTCAGAGAGAAGTCCGCCTATGCCGATGATAAACACAGCCTTATATTGCTTTACGATTGCGTCTTCTCTTTCTTTAGAAGAGAGGTCAGGATACATCCTGAGAAGATCTTCCGAATGAATGAAGAACACATCCTCCGGCAACATAGGCTCTATCTGTGGGAACTCCACATACAATTTATTCTCAGTTACCTTGATGGCTTCATATATTCTGCGGACAGTCTTTTTCAGATAGTCCAGAGTACGCTGTTCGAAAGAGATGACCTTTTCCCAATCCCACTGGTCCACATATATCGAATGAATATTGTCCAGTTCCTCATCCGGACGCAGAGCGTTCATATCTGTATATATCCCTCGACCTGGCCGAAGATTCATCTGAGCCAGCTTCACCCTCTTCCATTTCGCCAGCGAATGCACGACCTCAGCCGGCTGATCGCCCATATCCCTGACAGGAAACTTCACCGGACGTTCAACGCCGTTCAAGTCATCATTAAGTCCCATCCCGCTGAGGACCACCATCGGAGCAGTCACTCGAAGCAGTGCGAGCTGTGCCGAAAGATTGTCCTGAAACATATCCTTTACTGCCTTGATAGCTTTCTCTGTGTTTTCGACGCTGCCAAGGATATTGGAATATCGGGTTGGGATATATAGCGACATAGTTTATTCAGTTCTATTCCGGGAGTTTATTTCCACCAGTTCTTGTGGTAGTGGAAGATATTGCTCTTGCCTTCCGGGCGGCTTCCCTTCTTGTAGAACGGAATCTGGTAGCCGATACCCCATTCGATGAACTCGGCGATGTGGAGATGGCACTTCATAGTGACCTGGGCATAGAGATTGTCCCAGACACGGCATTTTGCACCCAATCTTATGTAGTGGAAGGCCTCTTCTCCACCAGCTCCGTGCGGAGTCACATAGGCCAAAGGACGCTTAGGGGCCACCGTGCCGTGGTTGTCCTTATGATAATCATAATAAATATTTCGCGCAGGATTGTAAAAGTACATACCCCAGTCAACAATTGCAGTTATCATTCCGAACTTGAATTCGTTGTTCAGGGCAATACCTGCACGAGTCTTCTGTGCAAAAGTAAAATCCTTGTCCTTTTCGCTGCCGCAAGTAGTGCAATCGACATCCTGGCCATCAATGTCATAAACACCGCCACAATACAAGCTTCTGTCAGTATTTTTGGTGATGCCGCCATTGTAGAAGACATCCAAGCCAAGACCGACTCCGTACCAATTGGTCGCGTGATAGACAGCGCCTGCGTGCAGAGAAGAGATCAGGAATCTCCTGGTGTCAACGATTGCCGCCTTCTGAGCTCCTGCTGCACCTGTGATGTTAAGAGCCCATCCATACGGCTGGTCCGGGAATCTGGCAGGTTTCTTCTTCACCTCAGTGTTGAAAGATGCTGTCACTCCGACAGAGCCATAAAGGGAATTCACTCCGATGTTCGGCATAGACGTACGGCCATTGCTCATATGGAAATAGCCGAATTCACCTCCCAAGGCCAAATAACGGGTTATAGGGACATGCAGGTTTATACCTGCATTAAGATAGGCATTCAGATAGCAGCCGAAGATTGTATTCACTGTAGACTCATAATAATGGTCAGGATCCTGGTCTGCCTGTGTGTACCAGTGCTCATTGACATAGGCCATTCCACCAGCCACCTTGACCCTCATCTGAAAAAACGGTGTGTCGATGGCGTGAAGAAGGATATAAGGATACAATGCGAATCCCATTCCCAGCATATCGTGTCCGAAATCCAGCCAAGACAAACCGACACCGACTGTAGGATTGCCCAGATACTGTTGCCAAGGACGCTGCTGCATCGACGGGAGTTCTACGCCCATATGCACACCGGCAGGGCCGATTGCGCCGAACTTCTGGAAATGGGTGTTCTTGTCCAGATACATTCCCCTGAAAGGATAAGCCTTGATAGCGAAAGGAGTCTTTGTGCTGTCTTTCTTTTCAGCAGGGGCATTGTGCGCAAATGCAGATCCTGCGAAGATGACTGCTGTCAATAGTGATAAAAGTATTCGTCTCATTCTAAACTAAAATTTACTACACATCCTATATAGATGCAGAGCCGCCTGATTATGTTGCAGGCGGCTCTGTAAATATTTGCATTATTTTAATTATTCTGCATCAGGAAGACCTTCATAAAGTCGTTGAGGTCCCCGTCAAGCACTCCCTGAGTGTCTGAAGTCTCGTGTCCGGTGCGAAGATCCTTGACCATCTTATACGGATGAAGCACATAGCTGCGGATCTGAGAACCCCACTCGATCTTCTTCTTCTGTCCCTCGAGCTCGGCCTGTTTCTCCTGACGTTTCTTAAGCTCGATGTCATAGAGTCGCGACTTGAGGATTCTCAAGGCATTCTGTCTGTTGTCCAGCTGAGAACGCGTCTCTGTGTTCTCAACCACGATTCCTGACGGAATGTGCTTCACTCTCACTCCGGTCTCCACCTTGTTGACGTTCTGTCCGCCGGCACCGCTGGAACGATAGGTATCCCACTCAAGATCGCCGGGATTAATCTCGATCTCTATGGAATCATCGATCAATGGATATACGAACACAGACGAGAAAGTGGTCTGACGCTTGCCCTGAGCATTGAAAGGCGAGATGCGCACAAGACGGTGCACTCCGCTCTCCGCCTTGAGATAGCCGAAGGCATAGTCACCTTCAACCTGCATAGTCACAGACTTTATTCCGGCATCTTCGCCCTCAAGTTCGTCTGTAACAGTCACCTTGTAGCCATTTCTCTCAGCCCATCTGACGTACATACGCATAAGCATAGCTGACCAGTCGTTCGCCTCAGTTCCACCTGCACCGGAATTGATGGTAAGGACAGCACCAAGGTTGTCACCTTCCTCTCCAAGCATATTACGAAGCTCGAGCGCCTCCACCTCTGCAAGCACAGCCGCGTATGAAGTCTCAAGTTCTTCAAAGTCCTCAAATTCCAGAAGGACATTCAGATCCTCTACTCCGGCGTGCACCTTATCATAGCCAGTCACCCAGAACTTTACACCCGCAAGTTCCTTCAGGAACTTCTCCGCCGACTTAGGGTCATCCCAAAAATCAGCCGCAAGAGTCCTTTCAGTCCTCTGAGCGACATCAGCCCTCTTGGCCTCCACATCAATGCAGCGGCCGAGCACAAGCACACGTTCCTGCAAATCATTTATCTGTTCTGTTCCTATCATTTCTTTGAAAACATAAGTCGAAGACTATCCGACTGATAAAACGCACAAAAGTACGAATAATTCAGACACAAGCAAAAACAAATCATTATATTTGTAAGTCACATAAAAACCTTACACTATGATTAATCCGGTATATAGAGCTGCAGAAGGCCGTTATGAAGAAATGGAATACCGCAGAAGCGGCAGAAGCGGAATAAGGCTTCCTGAAATATCACTCGGCCTGTGGCAGAATTTCGGAGACACAGCTCCTTTGGCAAGAAGCAGGGAAATGCTGCTTCACGCATTTGACAACGGCATATGCCACATTGACCTTGCCAACAACTACGGCCCTTCGTACGGAAGCGCTGAAGCCACATTCGGCAAAGTAATAGAGAGTGACTTAAGACCATACAGAGACGAGCTCTTCATCTCGACCAAAGCAGGTTGGGATATGTGGCCGGGCCCATACGGAGACCTCGGATCCCGCAAGTACCTCATAAGCAGCCTCGACCAGAGCCTCAAGAGGATGAAGCTGGACTATGTGGACATCTTCTACTCACACCGTTACGACCCTGACACACCGCTTGAAGAGACCCTCCAGACCCTTGTGGACATCGTCCGCAGCGGCAAGGCGCTCTATGCCGGCATCTCGAACTACCCTTATGAAGCGGCAGAATTCGCATATAAATACCTCGCGGAGCGCGACGTACGCTGCCTCCTCCACCAGTGCAAGTACAACATCTTCGACAGAGAGCCTGAAACCGATGGTCTGCTCCGACAGGCAAAGGAAGCAGGAAGCGGCTTCATAGCATATTCTCCATTGTGTCAAGGACTGCTCACAGACAGGTACCTCAACGGTATCCCAGACAACTCACGCGCAGCCAAGGACTTCTCATTGAAGCAGAACCGCATCACCCCAGAGCTTCTGGGCAAGATCCGCGACCTCAACAATATCGCGGCCGAGCGTGGACAGACCCTGGCCCAGATGGCCCTTGCCTGGGATTTGAAGGATGATCTCGTAACATCAGTAATCATCGGAGCAAGCAGTCTGGAACAGCTCCAAAGCAACCTTCAGGCAATCAAAAACACAGATTTCAGCCAGGAGGAGCTTGCTGCCATTGATGAAATCGTAAAAAGATGATAGGAATATTTGATTCTGGAGTCGGCGGAATGTCAGTGCTGAGAGAAGTCAGGAAGATTCTTCCTGACCAGCCGGTCATATACTATGCCGACTCCGCACATTGTCCTTACGGCGAAAAGTCAAAGGAATATATAATCGGACGCGCAAGATTCATAACCGAAACCCTGATGGCCAAAGGAGCGTCAGTGATAGTCGTAGCGTGCAACACAGCCACTGCGGCGGCCATAGCCGCCTTAAGGCAGGAGTACCCCCAGACACCGTTCATCGGGATGGAACCGGCGATCAAGCCCGCAGCCCTGCGCACAAGGACGGGAGTAGTCGGAGTCCTCGCCACAGCCGGAACACTCAAGGCTCAGAAATATATTGACACAAGAGAGCAGTACTCAGAAGGCATAAAGGTAGTCGAGCACATCGGCCAAGGCTTTGTCGAACTCGTTGAAAAAGGCATTCTGACCGGACAGGAAGCTGAGAAGACCGTATCTGCAAGCCTGAAGCCTCTTCTTGACGAAGGAGCAGACGTGATTGTACTCGGCTGCACACACTACCCTTTCTTGACACAGACAATACAGAAAGCTGCACAGACTTCTCATCCCGAGCGCGACATCCAGATCATAGACCCCGCACCGGCAGTTGCAAAGCAGCTGCTCAAGGTTATGACCGAAAAAGGCCTTCTGGACTCAAAGAACTCGCACCCCGGAACCATCATAATGAGTTCATCTGACTCTTCAGCAGCAGAAGACTTCTACAGAAACAACGTCCTGAACATCAATGCAGATAACAATACTTTCTGACAACCGTCCCGGAAGACAGGAACTGAAGACCGAACACGGCCTCTCTATCCTGATAAAGACAGATGACAAGTGCATTCTCTGCGACACAGGAGCCTCATCCCTGTACGCAGAGAATGCACTTGCTATGGGTATCGACCTGTCAGAAACAGATTTCTGCTTCATTTCGCACGCCCATAACGACCACACAGGCGGTCTGAGACACTTTCTGGAGCACTCCGACAAGCCTGTCCTCATATCCCCAGAAACCTTCACCGCCCGATGCTACTCATCACGACGCGGCGAGCGCAGAGACATAAGCGCAGACCCCACCCTCGCGGAAAGTCATCCGGGAAGGTTCATATATATAAAGGAGAGTTGCGAAATATATAAGAATATATATGTCATAGTCCCTGAAGATATGGGCTATCCTACTCCGCTGGGCAACAGCTGGATAGAGGACGACTTTGCCCACGAGCTGGCGTTGGCGATAAAGACATCTGACGGACTTGTCATCATAAGCTCCTGCTCACACAACGGGGCACTGAACATAATGCAATCCTGCTGTCAGTACACCGGAGAAACACGTATCGCGGCCTTCGTCGGGGGCCTGCACTTCGTAGACGGCCCCGCTACCGGCCGCGAAACAGAATCTTTCTGCAACACTCTAAGCTCAATCCACCCGGAAACCAAGGTCTTCACAGGTCATTGTACCGGAAACGACGCCGAGCTGCATATATACCATATCAAAGCGTCACAGATTCAATTTTTCCACACAGGAGATCAGTTTTCGGTCTAGTCCTGAATCTCTGCATTCTGTCTGATTTCATCAAGATCAGCCTTCACTCCATTTTTGAGAGCAGCTATCCTCTTGACATTGTTGACTTTTGTCAATGTGTAGATGGCTGTGTTGTTCCTTCCAAGAAGCACGATTTTGGCAGCAGAGTGTTCTTCCAGACGGAAAGTCTCGAGGTTTCCACTTCCGGCAAACAGGTCTGTGATGACTTTCTTGTCATCTAATACAAACTGGAGTCCATTGTCAGACTCATCAATGCTGACAAAATAAGACACCTGGTCAACACGGTCAGTTACTCCATTGTCTATGGATATATCAGCATCCAGGCCCCCATTCCCTTCCGGACTCTTAGGCTTGTGATTCAACTCATAGAACACAGTAATCTGCTCAGACTCGAATCCCACGAATCTGAGCAGGTCATCAATTATAGCTGCTTTTGAATCGCCCGCAGTAATCATATAAACACCCTCCAAAGGCTCTGAAACATTATCCTTCTCTGAACAAGACAACACTACAAGAGGGGTCAATAATGCAAAACAAATCTTAAATATAGTTTTCATATATGATCAATGTCTTAAAAGTTCCCCGGTCAAGCCGGGGATGACGTATATATCAGATATAAAGCTGTCCGAGGACTTCGAAGTAAGGTTTTCCTTCCTGGATCTTAAGCTGGTAGATGGTGTCATCCACCTGATAGTACTCGTTTCCATCTGAGAGTGTAACCATATCATAGTCCTCTGGAAGGGCTTCGATCAGAGCTCCTGCTGGTGGAACTATCACTTTGTAAGCGCCATTTGCGTCCATCATATAGAAGACTCCGTCCTGGTAGTAGTAGCTTCCATCAGCCGCTGCAAAGCTCTGGACAAGACCAAGCTGGTTTGCAAGTGTATAGGCCGACTGCGCAAGCTGCTGGTTCATAGCTATTGTCTGGTTCTGCGCCGCTATTGTCGCATTGTTCTGTGCTATGATGGCGTTCTGCTGAGCGATGTACTCGTTGTTCTCGTTGATGGTGTTATAAGTCTGTGCTACAGTAGAATAGTAAGCCATATTGACAGCAGCCCAAGTTATGTCCGAAATCAGTTCCGCAGCAAGGACAGTTCCGTGAGGAGGTCTGCAGACTACATAATAGCTTCCGTAAGGACGGTACCAGATGTTGTCATAGCAGTAATAGACTACTCCGCGGTACATATGTCTGACTGCTCTTGCAGGGAGGATTCTTACCCTATAGCCATAATAGTGAGGACCGCTCGACCAATAGAATGACAGGTGCTTGTGTGAAGCAAAGTGTCTGTCACGTGGATGTACCCTGTGAACAGGAGGCTTTGGACGAGGATGTACCTGAGGTTTTGGCTGAGGCTTTGGCTGAGGACGAACCTGAGGCCTTTCTGTCTTCACTCCAGTGCCTTTGTCATTTCTCTCGCTTGGTCTTGCTGTAACCTTTTCAGAAGGACGGCGAGTCACAGGAGCAGGTCTTGTCTGAGCTGCAGGCTTTCTCTCTGTTGCTGTGCCTGTCGAAGCTGCAGGTCGTGTGACTGTAGTGCTCGGACGGCGTACAGTTGTCGAACTTTCCGACTTACGGGTCGCAGTCGAACGGCTTACAGAGGTGCTTCTGGAGGTAGTCGCAGAAGAATTTCTTGAGGTAGTAGAAGAAGTACTTCTTGAAGTAGTAGCAGGAGAAGCGCTTCTTGCAGGTGTCTGGCGAGAGACCTTCTTATCTGATGACTGAGATTGGCTTGCGGTTCTAGCAGATCTTTCCCTCTGAGCCTGAGCTGATGCCTCAGACTGGGACGCAGCAAATGTCAACACTGTCAACACAGCTGCCAAAACTGTTCTGATCATTCTCATAGTAGTCTGATTTGAAGGTTAATAGATGTAGTAATTTTGCGACAAAGTACGGAAAGAGTCTTCATCTTTCCGCCAGAAATCCTTTATGTCGCTGAATTTGTAGGTTTTCCCAAATTTTGTCCTAACATAATCCGTGCCACACACTTTATCGAAAAGTCCATAACCAGTGATTACATCGAAGGCCTTCTTGTCCGGATACAGCTCGGCAACTGCCTGCATCACATAGAATTGAGTCTCTGTTATGCGTGCCTTTTCATAGTCTGTAAAAAAGTACTGGAGTCCTTTTACAAGCTGTCCCTTCTGGCTTCCGGAGAACGGCTTGTACCATATGGTCCTGAACGAGACACCCGGCAGATTGTATGACTCCAACCTTGTCTTGAGAGCCTCGGGATCAAGCCAAGTAGCACCAAAGACCTGGAACGGAAGGGTGTAGCCTATTCCTATATTCATAAAGCCGTAAAGTTCTCCGCATATTCCTGCGGCCGCGTAGTACTGCGGCGTGTCCTTGAACGGGATGTTCGGTGAAGGGAGCACCCACGGAAGGCCTGTGTCTTCATATAACATATCCCTTTCCCATCCTTCCATCGGCACTACTGTGAGGTCGCAGACAGCCGGTTTCTGGTCGCCCTTCTGTCCCCGGTTCATACCTTCCTCATTGATCATCACCGCGAGTTCGCCGACTGTCAGGCCGTAAACATATGGAATAGGGTACTGGCTTACGAAGGAGAAGAAGCCAGGCTCCACATAGTTTCCTTCTATCTTATTACCCCCCAACGGGTTAGGGCGGTCAAGGACCATCACTTCGATACCGAGTTCGCCGCAAGCTTCCATCACAAGGCCGAGCGAGCTGATGAAGGTGTAGGAGCGTACGCCGACGTCCTGGATGTCATATACGACAACGTCGACTCCTTTGAGCATTTCCGGAGTCGGCTTGCGTGTGGCGCCATAGATGGAGTGAACCGGAAGTCCGGTAACCGGATCCTTGGAATCAGCCACCTTGTCACCTGCATACATATCTCCACGTACGCCGTGCTCAGGTCCGTACAAAGCCACAAGTTCTACTCCGGGAGCATTGAACAGGATGTCAACTGTTGAGTTCAGGTACCTGTCCACACCGCTTGGATTGGTCACAAGGCCCACTCTTTTGCCGACAAGTCCCTCAAAGCCGCGGTCTCTGAGCACTTCTATGCCGGTCTTTACCACTGGGGACGCAGCCTCAGCTTCAGACCTGCAGGAGAGAAGTGCGAGAATAGTCAGGAAGTAGGTCAGAATTTTTTTCATTCGATTATAGATTTACTGTCTTACCTGCAAAGAGGATGTTCTTTCCTTCCTCTGATGCGATTATATATATGAACGGTCTGTCCACTGTGAATTCTTCCGAAGGGCGGACGGCGGTCATACGCACCTGTGCGCTTGTGACCGCAGCGGCCTCTGTTCCCCTCTCACTGACATCGATGTAGCATTTCTGCTTTACAATGCTGAGGGAGAGCGGACCCATAGCCGAAATGCCCTTGAAGTCTGCAGCAGCTGAAAAGGCCGACTTGAGGCCCATATGCTGGAGTGTTTCGTTCAGGAGCATCTCTGTCTCAAGCTTGAACTTAGGCATACGGAGCATAACCTCCTTCGGTGCCATAAGTTTTATGGCAGAGTTCAGGGCATATTCAGTGATATGCGGTATCACGTCATCCGGAGACATTCCTGGAGGAGGAAGGAGGATGTACATCGAATAACCTCCTGCAGCATAAGGGATCTCTATCAGCTTGCAGCCCTGGTAGCCGATGTAGTTGTACCTGCCTCGTCTGAACATCATAGGCACGGTCACATCGCCTGACTTGCCGTGGAACACAGCATCCTCGGTGTTCTCAGGATTGAACTTATCCTGCCAAGGGGCATTGAAATACAGAGCATTGATGAGGATCATCACATCATTAGGCGAGATCTCATCTATGATTTCAAGGATCTTGTCAGAAGTGTGCTCAGCACACCAGTTGTTGATGGCACGTACAGTTGCAGGATCTGCAAAGTTCTGTGTGGTGATGAAGGCATCAAAATCCTTTTCCAGAAGGCTCACATACCTGTTTCTTACACTGAAGTTATCGCTCACCCAGATCGAATTGGCTGAGTTTACTGTCAGGGTGTCATTGCTTCCGAGGTCTTCAGCCTTATAAAGGGAACCGCCCAGTACCTGGTCAAACTCCTCCCTTGTCTGGCCTTCTGCGCCCTCTGCAAGCATAGAGAGAAGCACACCTGCACTGTATGGAGACGTCAGTACGTTCTGGTCTGACGGAGTGTTCCTGTTGACTTCCTTAAAGAACGAGAGAGCGAAAGCTGTTGAAGATCCGCTCTGAGGCTCTTCATACTGCGGGCCGCAGGACACCGCACCTAACATAGCGGCAGCAGCCGCACAAATCATAATTTTCTTCATATCATTTCTTACCATATTCAGGGTCCACTTTCAGCATTGATGTGACGGCCACTGTTACCAGGCAGCAGACCATCACAAAAATGAAAAATGTCGTGTAGCCCACAGCCTCCTGCAAGTAGCCTGCCACAAGACCCGGTAGCATCATACTCAGGGCCATAAATGCCGTGCAGAGCGAGTAATGTGCAGTCTTGAATTCTCCCTCCGAGAAATATATAAGGTAAAGCATATAGGCTGTGAATCCGAAGCCGTAGCCGAACTGATCGAGGGCGACGCAAGTACTTATGAGCCAGATGTTCTGAGGCTGGAATGCTGCGAGGAACACAAAAGACAGGCACGGGAGTGTGAGGCTCAGAGCCATAGGCCAGAGGGAGCGCTTCAGGCCCCAGCGCGAGGCAGCGATGCCGCCGAGGATGCCGCCGGCCGTAAGCGCAGCCACGCCCACAGTACCGTAGACAATACCCACAGCCTCAGTCGAAAGTCCGAGACCTCCGGCGTCAATGCTGTCCAGGAGGAAGGGGTTCATCATCTTGACAAGGAAGGCTTCAGGGAGTCTGTACAGCAGCATAAAGAGCATTGCTATGCCGACATATTTCTTATTGAAGAATGTCACGAAAGTCCTTGCAAACTCCTTAAGTATCTCGCCGGCCGTCCTATTCTGAGACATCTTGTCGGACTGAGGTCTGGGCAGGCTCCAGGTGTGATAGATGGTCACTGCTGCAAATATTGCCGCAGAAAGGATCAAGGTAAACTTCCACGCAAAATGCACATCCGAAGTCCTTGTCTCAAGCCATCCTGCCAAAGCCACAAGCACACCCTGTCCGAAAATGGATGAAAGTCGGTAGAAAGTGCTTCGGATTCCGACAAACTCCGCCTGCTTATGCTCGCTCAGGCCGTGCATATAGAAACCGTCTGCAGCAATGTCGTGGGTAGCTGAAGCAAAAGCCGTCACCCAGAAGGCCGCAAGGGTCGCATAGAACATCGGCATATCCTTGAATGACGCTCCGTCACCCTCCGGAAGGAGGAACGGAAGCAGCAGCATAGCGGCAGACATAAGGATCTGCATAGCGATAATCCACCATCTCTTGCTCTTGATGATGTCTACGAACGGACTCCAGAGCGGCTTTATCACCCAAGGGAGATAAAGCAGGCTGGTGTACAGCGCGAGCATACCGTTAGGCATACCCATATTCTTGAACATCACGACAGATATGTTGTTGACCAGGAAATATGGAATACCTTCCGCAAAATACAAAGTCGGTATCCACAACCACGGATTTTTTTCTTTCATATTTTTAACATTATATATTCGACTGTAATTCAGCTCCCGGGTAGTAGTGGGCGAGGATCTCTTTATAGGTATATCCTTCCGAAGCCATCACGGCTGCGCCTATCTGGCAAAGGCCCACTCCGTGGCCCCAGCCGGCTCCATTGAAGATGACCCTGTCCTCTTCAACCACCGCCTCAAAAGCAGAGCTTTTAAGGTGGCTTTCAGAAAGTATCCTCCTGATTTCCAATTCTTTTCCCACTATGAGCGTGCGCTCAGAACCTACAATCCTGAGTTTATATATCCTTCCGGATTCTCCCCTCTCCAGAGCTTCGATATCCTTTATATATCCAAGCATTATCCCGCTCTTCTTCTCGATCAGGGCCGACAGTTCTTCGTTGGTATATACGGTCGTCCAGCGGTAGAAGTCGACGGTCTCCTGGTCGTAGTTGTTCAGGATCTGTGACAATATCTTCTTGTCGCGGGTGTCGCAGAAGCAATGTCCGTCTTCGGTATGTCCCGGCGCGTCAGGAAGAGGCTGAAGATAAGGCATATCCCTGTCTTCCCAGCACACGCCGAACCTTTCCATCTTTCCGCCGCAGCACTTCGAGAAGCGGGCGTCGCATAGTTCTCCATTGTATTTCAGAACCTTGCCCCAAGTCGCGTCTATGGCCCTTCCGACCTTCTTTCCGGTTGCACGGGTCAGTCCCTGGTACCTCTGGCAATGGTCATCGGCGCACACATCGAAGAGGTCGTGGTCCTGATGGTCGTACCATTTGACATATTCGTACACCTGGGAATCCACTTTAGTGCGGCCTGCGCCTACCTTGAATGTGTCCAGCCAGGTCACCAGAGCAGGCAGGTTGTAGATTCCTTCAGGGATGTCGATGCTCCTGCACTTTGTCTGAGATGCTATCTGCGCCATCACCCACGAACGGGAGATCACGGCGTGGGCCTTCAGGAATTCTTCCGAAGCGTCGGCGCTCATCTCCGAAGAAATGACGCTCAGGAGGTAGTCCTCCACTCCGACTATATTGATTGCATAAAGCCTTCCCTTGTCGACTATTATCTTCAAGGCACCTGCAAAGACCTGATCCTCCTTGCGTTCCCAATGGAAATCAACACCTATGGTCACGCCATAAAGCTTGAATGAAGGCTCTGCAAACTGGGTGGAAAGGGTCTGACCTCCAAAGTACAACTCGTCATAGAGAATACCGCCGTAGTCTATCTTCCCTTCCCTGAGGACAGCTTTTCTGACTCCGGCTCCGTCCGAGAAGATTTCAAATTCGATCTCTTTGCCCGACATTATTCCCACCGAGAGGGTCGGCTGCTTTCTTGAAAGCTTTGCCAGGAGTTCTTCCTCCATATCCTTGGAGTATGTAATCTCCGAGAGCATTTCTTCAAGAAGCTCCGGAGTAAGTTTGTCGTAGTCATCTCTGACCGATGCTATCAAGACTCCTCCCATATCCGCACATCCCGGGCTCATCGTCAGGTGGTCCGGCCCCTGAGAGAAATAGTGGTGCGAGCGGTGGGATGTCCTCAGGATGATGATGGTACGGTACTCTCCCTTGCTGCAATAGCTGATGCAGTTGAATCCTGGCTCCTTGTCTCCCTCATTCATCGGAAGAGTGTCAAGGAACCTGTAGAACATCTTGGCAGCCGACTTTGCCGTGCGGCTTCTTATCACGAAGACACCTCTCACAAAACGCCTGTAATGGTAAAGCTTGGCATCCTGAACAGCTGTAATGTAGTCAAATACAGTATCTTCAGCTATTTCCCTGGCATTGCCTTCCTTTGCCGCCATCGCATCCATCTCACGGTCTATGTCTGCCTCCAGAGGCATCTGGCCCCTCAAGGTCGCCTGGAAGTGATGATGGTCAGGTGCTGAAGCCCCGCACTTGGGACCGTTATAAAAGAAGGTATATTCCGGATACTCGGCCGAAAGGTCAAGAAGGTCAACGAACCTTTTCCATATCGACTGATCCTCGTGTGTTGCCGAGGCGATCACAAGATGTTCCGGAAATATAGGATATGGATTTACCAATATATCATATTTCTTTCCCTTGCGGCCTTCGAAAGGGAGGAGAATCTGCTCTGAAGGACGGTTCTCCCCGCACAGGAAACATTTCCTTTGTCTGAGCGACGCCGCGTCGGTCTTTGCGGTCGACGACACCACCCTTGCAGGGTTGTGCTGCACGGTCACCTCCAGACCTCCCACTGTCATTGCCCTGGTCTGGACGGACTTGAGCAGGCGGAAGTTTTCACAGGCAAGCGGCCAACGGGAAAGCTGGTCACAGACAAACTTGGTTATCGGATTGTTCTTCATAATGCAAGACGGGCCTTGAGTTCCCAAGTACGGATACGGTCTTTATAAAGATTGTTTGCATTCACTCTTTCGATGTCCAAAGCCGCATCGGAGTTGCCCTCCCAACGGCGGCAGCAGTAGAGCACGTCATAGATACGGCCTATGCGGTACTCACGGCTGATCCTGAGTCCTATCGCATAGTCTTCGCCGTAACTTGTATTCGGGAGATTGAGCTTGCGAAGAAGAGGAGTCCAGAATGCTCTTGGAGCTCCGAGGCCATTGATTCTGAGGGCATTGTTGCGACCATTTTCCTCTGTCCACTCACGGTGGTCGATTACTCCCGGAGGAATCGGGTTCATATTGAAGTCCGTCATCTGATAGGTTCCCACCACCATAGCGCACTTCTGCTCACGGAATGCATTTACGACCTTGGTCAGGGTGTCCGGACCACTGTAGACGTCATCGCTGTCCAGCTGCACGGCGTACTCGCCGCAGGCCTCACTGTGGACCGCAAGATTCCAGCAGCCTCCGATACCCAGATCGTGCTTAACCGGGACGATATGTATCAGACGCGGGTCTGCCGCAGCGATTTCCTCAAGCAGCTGAGTCGTGCCGTCTGTGGAATGATTGTCCACAACGATTACATTGAAAGGAAAGTCAGTCTCTTGATTCAGAGCGCTTGTGACAGCGTCTTTCACAGTCCTTACACGGTTATATACAGGGATGATCACCGATGCAGTGACATGGAAATCAGTACAGTCAAAGTCATTCAGGTCCGGATCCTTGAACTTCGGCTCCAGCCAAGCTCCGATTCGTTTGAGATGTGCAGTGCAAGCCTGCTCCATCTCGATCTGGACCGCGCGGTTTCTCGGATCCACATAGTCGAACTGCTTTTCGCCCGACTTCCTGACATCTGTCTCCACCTCGGTATAGAGGTACTCGTTTATATGCACGATATTCTTCATCCTCAGACGAAGATCGTACAATGCAGCAAATTCATAGTCGGTCTCCATAGCCCTTACCGCCCTTCTGAACGAGCTGCGACGGAACACAAGGACACTTCCGAAGTCGAAATCATCCCTCAACGCACCCTGCTGGCAATCGATGAGAGGGTGTTTCTTTCTCTGCTGGGATCCATCTTCAGCCACAGTGAGCTGCCAATGGTCTGCATAGACCATATCAGCCTTAGTGTCTTCCGCCACAGAAATCATACGGTCAAGAGCCGACATACCCATCTCCAGGGGCAGGGCCTTGGTGTATATGAGGATATATTTTTCAGACACCGCCTCGGCGATGCTTCTCAATGATTCTGTTGTGCGCAGGGATACTCCTGAAAGGATTGTGACGCCTGTGAAGGCTTCGCTTCTGCTGAATGACTCCACCGTAACGGAGGTGTCTTCCGCCGACATTGCGGGAATAAAGCATTCGATGTTTGACATAGGTTATCTTGTCTTTGTATATCAAAGACAAATATAATCATTTTAATGGAGATTTCATAGCCGCAGGGAGGCGGCAGGAGCGATTTATCAGAGCAAGGCCAGAAGCGAGCTGCGTATCATCTGGAACTCGGACTCGAAGTTCGGAGTGAAGACACCCTTTCCGAGGTTTTCGTCTATCTCGGACAGTTCCCACCAGCGTCCTTCCTCCACCTCATCCGGATCGGGAGTCAGGTCATACGAACCCACTGCAGCAAAGACATTTACCATCTCTTTTTCCACAGAGGATTCGAACTCATAAGTCTCAAGATGGATTGGATTGAACTCCACGAAGTTAAGTTCTTCAAACGCCTCTCTATATGCAGCCTCAAGAATGCTTTCGCCATACGACACATGCCCGCCGACAGCGGTGTCCCACTTGCCCGGCTGGATAGTCTTGTGCATCGGGCGTTTCTGAAGATATATACGTGAGTACCTGTCGATTATGTGGATGTGCACCACCGGATGAAGCGGCTTCGCCTCGCTGTGGCAATACTCACGGGTCGACCTTCCGATGACCAAGCCACTCGGAAGGACTACCGGAAGCCACTCGCTTCCCTGCCCCCTGAAAGCCGTCGAATCAGCTGTAGGAGCGGGGATGACCGGAGCCATGTCATATGGGTACACAAGTTCGAGCATATCCTTGATTAAAATATGATTTCTACACAGAAGGCCGAAGTGTCACCCACCTTGCCTTCGACATACACGCGACGGCCGTCCTCTGTCTTGATTATGCTCTTATACAGAGCCACGATGTCACCGGCCTTTGTCTCGTGGTTGAAGTTGATTGTAAGTTCCTTCACAGGTCTTGTGGAAGCGATGTCATAGTCCACGGCATCCATTGCCCACTGCATATACATAGCGTTGTTGGCGTGGCCGTTCACATCGATGTCCGAATACGCTACCAGGTGCTCGAACATAAGCTGAGACTCCACATCTTTAGGCATCTGCACTTTTCCTGCTGGAGTAGCGATGACATCCTCTTGGCACTCACTGCCTTCACGAAGCTGAGGATCACGCACCAGACGACGGGTCTCGAGATTCATCACGAGCCATGAAGTCGTAGCTTCCACGCGGGTCTTGCCCTCCTTGTCAGTGAGACGGAAGTCTCTTACGAAGAAGAGGCGGTTGAGGCCTTTGTGCCAGGTGTTCAGCACCACATTCTCCTTCCAGAGAGGGGTGTCAACAAAACGGATATGTACACGCGAAAGGATCCATGCTGTGTTTGTGGCGATGAGATCATCATAGCCGAATCCCAGATGAACTGCATGCTGTCCTGCCGCTTCCTGCGCCAGATTCATGAACGACGCAGGCTTCAGGCGGCCTGAAGCGTCAGTGTCGTAACATGGTATTGTATATTCCTGTGTAAACTTTTCCATTAGAGTTTGTGGTTCAGGATCTTCAGTTCTTCCGGCGTGTAGAGGAAGCTGTCCACAAAATCAGGGGCAACTCGTCCTACGATCGCATATGCAAGGAGAAGAACAAAGATGATTGACAGTACAATTATAAGAGCCTTCTTGAGACTGCCTTTTTTCTTAGCCGGCTCTTCGATTAGAGGCTCTTCAACCTGAACCTCTTCGATCTGGACTTCTGGTGCCGGCATTTCGACTACAGGCTCCTCTACCACAGGCTCAGGCACCTCTACTACAGGTTCTGCTTCAGGTTCTGCTTCAGGTTCCTGAAGAATAGATTTGAGGTCTGTCACAACCGCAGCCACTTCCTCACGAGTCTCCTGATGCGTCTTCAACGACACCGGCTCAAGAGCAAATCCGTCAGGATATATGTCCAGATCCTCGTCAGCGACAAAGAAAAGGTTATTCTCTTTGGTAGCTCTCAATCTGCCAAGGCCAGGGAAGACAACAATCTTTTTCGTGTGGATGACCGGCTTGAGCTCAGAAATGAAGTCCTTGATTATTCTTTCGGCAACAACGAACTCCACATTATTGGTCTGCGCATAAAACTGCACGAGTTCCGAGCCCTCGTCAGGCTTTGACCTGAAATGCAGCTTCCTGTAAGGAGGATTTATGGTGTAGCCCTTATCCGAAAAAGTCGAAGGTACGATCTCGGCCACGAATGAGCCAAGACCGGGCAGTACCACCCTGTCATTGTCAAGAATGAGTTCCTTGACCATTTTTGATAAGAGATCGATATCCATAATGCAGTGCGTTTGAGCTTAAAACATCACAAAGGTACAAAAATTTCAAAAATAATTGCGAAATATTTTGCCAGTTTAAAAAATGTTCGTACATTTGCCGTCCCAAACGTTAGGAATGGCGTTTGAGAAACAAAATATTCCCGAATAGCTCAGTTGGTTAGAGCATCTGACTGTTAATCAGAGGGTCCTTGGTTCAAGTCCAAGTTCGGGAGCAACACAACAAATAACATTCCCGAATAGCTCAGTTGGTTAGAGCATCTGACTGTTAATCAGAGGGTCCTTGGTTCAAGTCCAAGTTCGGGAGCCACTCAAAATCAAGCACTTACGAAGAAATTCGCAAGTGCTTTTTTCGTATGTGGCACCAACGAAAGCACCAACACCTCAGCGCTCCGCTACAATTCAACATAAAACTAGCCCAATCGCACATAATTTTAACTTCAAAACGTCCAGATGTCCATCCAGATATCATCAAAAATTCTGCTCAAAATCTATAATCGCTTAAAATCAAGCACTTACGAAAAAGTTCGCAAATGCTTGATTTCTCACAAAGCACCAACAAAAAGCACCAACATCGAATTGTCTCACTGCCGACGCAACCAATTTTCAACATCTAATCGATTACATGTTCCGCGCGAATAGGGACCATTAATTTGGGCGTATGGGAATTTATTATCTAGCCTCCATCTACGGCTCTTAAGGCTATTATAAGGAAGCCCGAACTCTTTACTAACCTCCCTAAGAGTCATCCAATCACTCTTCTCTTCTACATGTCCCACAGACAGATCTGCAGCATAAGATTCAGCAACTTGAACATAAGCATCCATCTCAGACCGACTTTCCTGACGCCTCAAATAACTACCAATCGAAGCAACTTGCTCGGTCAACCTATGAATTGCGTCCTCCATAGCAACATTCCCTCTATTATAAAAAGCATCACATGGATAAACGCCCTTTAATTCAGGATGTCTTTCAAAAAACGCGTCCATATCTTTTCTCATCTTTACAGGTAATAACATTCTCATACATTACTCCTATCACCGCCACTCTTATACATTAAGGCCGCCTTTACCTCTTCAGGAGTGACAGTATCAAAAATTTCCCAAAATAATTTATCTACAGCTCCATCCGCCAAAGTATTTAGTTCCGCCTCGGATAGGTATATTGCATCATGCAAGGTGAAAGGATTCAGTCCCATATCCTTCAGTCTGAAGCACACCTTACTGATGAGCATCGTCTCTATTCTACTCATGTCAGCTTGAAGGCGCTTGGCATTCTTCCCCTTTTTGTTACGGTACAATGGATATGTAAACAACCATCGACAGATTGTAGGGAACATCTCCTTAAACTTCTTAGCCAGCATAGGATGTTGTGACTCCGCCTGACCATATGTCTTGAAGTTCCTAAAACTCTGCATTTCAACCTTAACCCTGTCACGTCTAGTCGTCCCTATGAAAGACAAATAGTCGTCATCGTTATAGTCTTCATTGACCTCACGAATAAAATTAATATCCTTTCCTATTTCCATATAAATATCTCCTTCACGTACCACCGCAATAAAACGTTTTAGTTCATCTTGGTCAATCTTATCAGCCAATTGCAACGCTTTAACCATTAATACATAGTAGCAGTTTTTCACATCCATTGCCTCCACCAAGGGGCTTCCATTATAAGCAATGTACTTCCTATATGATTTTGGCAGACTGTGAAACGGGTGCCATAACCTCGACACTGTGGTAATCTTAGCATCGTCCTTACAATACCTCATCCACTTCCTCAACTCCTCAATGTTAAAATTGCCAATCAAGTCTTTCTGGGATATCGCAGACAGTTCCAGTTCGGAATATTTCGGTCTAAATATCTCAAACCCAAAATCTTGCTCCTGCCCCCATCCGTCTTCTCCATTTTTGCATTCTTCACTGTAATTCAATTCATTACAAGGATTTAGTAAAGTAGTACGTGCCCAAGCATATAAAGGAATATTATCATCATTTCCTTTGAAATACTTGTGATATAATTCAATTATATCTTGAATTGATAGCATTTTATCTGAATTCATATAAAATCTATAATGAATTTTAACAGTTCTTGCTAAAACTTCAGTAAGTTGGTAATGTAAGTCTATTGTATGCTTCCCGAAATCCTTCCGAAAAGATATTGGATGAAAAACATATTCGTATCTCTGTTTAGCAAAGGATGAGTTCTTTGCGGATTTTGAATGCTTTAGGGTATCTACATACAAAACACTCTCTGCTAAACCGAAGATATTCCTAGCCTTAACACTACCTCGTTTGCAAGAAATATTTTCACTTGAACACCATTTCAAACTCCTCTGAAAGTCATCGTCACAAAACAAACCGCTTAGTTTCAGATCATCCAGCAGAAACTCATACAGGAAATAACTTTTTATAAAAGCTCTTGTTTCTCCATCAGAAGTCAAGAAGAAATTAAACACAGGTTTAATGTCTTTTGAATTAGGCTTTTTAGGCTTGACAACGCTCCCGCGATCTTCCGCCGACAAACTCCTATACCTCAATAGATTATGCTCATACTCAGCCATTTTAATAGCATTCTGAAGCTTGACCTCTTCTTGGATATTTCTATACAACTCGTCAAGTTGTTTCATATTTTCAGGACTTGCCTGATACCTCTTAGCCATTGCTTCAATTTCGGCATACGCGCCAACATCAACAGTCAGCGTCAACTTATTCCCAACCAGTTGAGTCTTGACAATAGACCTATTGTGATAAGACATGGGTGCAGGGTTTAAGATCGTATAATCGTCTTTATTAAATTTTTCCATTTTATTAAAATTATGGCCCTAGAGCACTGACCCTAGGGCCGGATTAATACTTAAAACAGAGGCAGTTCTCTCAACTCATTATCTGGATCCGCTATATCATAGAGCTGATCGCCATATATGGCAAGGATATTTTGTTCAATCTTGGCTCTATTACCTTGAAAATCTCCATCCCATACCCCAATATATTTGGGCACATGATTCCACTTTGTATCCTGGCTACAACGATATGCCACAGTGTTTCCGTCAGGAAGGCTACCGATAATAGTTACCGGGAGAGGACTACACCATGTTTCGATTTTACCGTAAAACAACCCAGTCGCCTTCAGTACATCCAGATACTCCTTACATTTGACTTCCATATTATTCCCAATCTTGGAGTCATTTGGATACTTGTTAACAGAATCCTGCCAAGTCTCTACTTCAAGAGCGGATCTAAGTACAGTGGCTATTGCGTCACCATTTTCCGACAACTTATTGAGAAAGTGCTTTACTTTCTTCTGCGAAATTGTACTATTTCTAATTCTCATAATGATACTGATTTAAATTGCGATACTTCTTGTTAATTTCATTTCCATACTCCGCCATGATAGCACGCTCCAGCTTTTGATATGTTGAGTTCTCCAACCTATCCCACTCTTTTTCATACAAGGGAATTTTTGTTGTGTCTCTCAGGGTGCAATGAAAACTGATTTGTTGACCATTGGGCAGTTCATAGTACATGATATGGGTTGTGAGTCTGCCTGGATCGCAATGGTAGCCATAGTCAAACTCTCCATTTTCATGATACAAATGGTTCATATCACGTATAAGATCCTCCTTCCTACTGTAATAATCACGCTTGTAATCACCCCAGTAGCGTTTTGCTGAGACATTAACATCATTCAGTTCAAGGGCGACTCGCAGGATTTCTGCAATCTTATCCCCTTTCTTTACCTTCTGGTTCAAAAAGACCTTTATCTTTCGTGTTCCAACACCACAGAAAGACTCCCTCATATCGATCTGTTCGTCAACTAAGCACCAATTCTTGTACAGTGCCTTTTCTCTGGCTGAATAATTATTCATAATATTCACTCGTTTAAATAGCATTAACGTAAATTTTATCTGATTTAGAAAAATCTTCCCTATATCGCTTATAATACCTGACAAATGTTGACCTATCTTTAAGATACGGATATATCAGCACGATTTTTTCATACAGAAAGTCACACAAGTGTTCTACAATCCATTCTTGCTCTTTTCCATATTTGGACGTCTCGTCATACACTAATTCAACATCAGTTAATTCATAAAGACACCACGAGCAAATTTCATATAGCCTTTTAGGATCCGAGGAATAATCAAGATTTTCCTTTCCATATATTGGATCCATCTTTGACATCGATAGGGCCAAATCAAGCAAGTCTTTAAAATCGTGCTTCTCCACCTGAAAGTTCAGCCCCGCCATCATAGCAAGCGTTCTTTCACAATTCTTGCGAATCTCTCTCTTTCGCTCCTCATGATTAAGAGGGAACCCTTCAGTTGCAGAAACATATATGTACATATGGGAAGATTTCTCCATTGCAAACATTGCCATTAGATCTAAATTCTTTGAATTTATCTTCATCTGACTTTTTGTATTAGGTTGAAGGCGTAGGGTTCCCCATGACATAGGTAGCCCTATGCCTTCAGTAACCAACCGGTCAGCCACGTCATAGAAACCTGAAGCAGTCCTCCGATCTTTGTCGTCAAAACGACAATGATATGATGACACGTGAAGAAGTGGCAGAGATCATCAGCTACTGCCAGACCAACCAGATCTCCTACAAGGCCAGGCTTCAGGAGCTCGGAATCCCTACATGGAAGTTCTATGATGCGAAAGCGAAGTATGCCGAGGAGGAAGTCTCTGAGAATGCCCAAGGTGCGTTCCTGCAGCTGCGTTCCGGAGATGGTTTCGTTCCCATGCCTTCGTTTGCAGCTAAGCCAGGACAGAAATCCAGATCAAAACGCCAAGCAGACGAGCCCAGAAGTCTGAGCGTCGAGCTGAGGACTCCAAATGGAACCATGATGCGCATCTCCGGCGAGATGGATACCAGGGCGCTTCAGTCAATCATCCTAGCATCGTGTGGTCATGTTCAGCCTTAACGACAGCATGAAGTATTGGCTGTACAATCAGCCTACGGACATGCGCAAGAGCTACTACACCCTCAGTGGAATAGTGAGCAACACAATGGGGCTTGATCCGTACAATGGAGACGTGTACATCTTCATGAACAAATCACGAAACCGCATCAAGCTTCTTCACTGGGAACCCGGTGGACTTGTCATCTACTCAAAGCTGCTCGAGGCCGGCACCTTCGGAAGCCCCTCAGGCATCCATAAGGACGAGCTGGCAGGTACGATAGAGTGGCGTGACCTCGTCCTTATCGTAGAAGGAATCATAGAGAAACCTGACAGTCGCCAGCAGCGTCTGAAGCGTCTGCACAGCTTGAGAAAATAGTTGAAAAACTTTTATATAAAACCTCAATAGAGTTGCGTATATGCCACTTTTTTCGTACCTTTACGTATATAACAAAGGGGTAGAAAGTGACTTTAGAAGAACGCATAATGCAGCTTGAAGCGGAGAACGCAAGACTCAAAGAGAGCCTTGCGAAGTCTTCCGAGGTCATAGTCAAGAAGGACGAGAAGATCGCATCATTGGAGAATCAGCTGTACTGGCTCCGCAAGAAAGTCTTCGGCCAGATGAGCGAAAAGCATCTTCCTGTAGACCCGGCACAGTTGTCCCTTTTCAGCACGGAACACATCTCCGATGAGCAGAAGGCAGAGGCGGATGAGGCCAATGCCAAAGCTGATCTCGCAATGGCCAAGGCGATCGCGGTCAAGGAAAAACCATCCCGTCGTTCTCTTGACACGACAGGCCTCCCCGTCGTAGAGACATATATCTATCCTGAAGGAACGACAGACAAGGACGGCAAGCTTCTCCCAGAATATGTGGTAATCGGACAGGAAGAGTCATCGCGCCTTGAGCGAGTTCCTGCAAAGGTATACATCGCAAAGACCATCCGTGTGAAGGTCATCCACAAATCAGAAATCAAGGAAAATCTCCCCGAAGACAGAAAGATCCAGATAGCGCCTCTTCCTTTGGCGCCGGTTGACCGATGCATGGCAGGAGCATCAGTCCTTACTGACCTGATAATATCCAAGTTCATGTATCATCTTCCTTTCTATCGCCTGATAAAGCAGTACAGGGAATCGGGAATAACGATACCGGACTCCACGATAGGCGGATGGTATGAAGCAGCGGTAGAAAAGCTGCATCCTCTATACCGGCTGTTGAAAGAAAGGGTACTGCGAGGAGAATATCTTCAGGCTGATGAAAGTACGGTTCCAGTAATGGACGACAAGAAGACAAGGAAGGGTTATATGTGGGTCGTCAGGGATGTCCTGACGAGAGAGGTCGTGTTCCATTATGACCTGGGCAGCCGTGAAGGCGAGGTGGCAAAGGAACTGTTCACGTCGTTCAAGGGCATCCTGCAATCTGACGGATACGGTGCATACAATCAGTTCGAGACAGTCGAGGAGATAACCATGGCAGGCTGCTGGGCTCACGCCAGACGCAAATGGGTAGATGCCTTGGACGAGAACAAGGCGTACGCCAGCCATGCGATAAATGTGATCGCCGGTCTATATGCCATTGAAAAGAAGGCAGACGACTTGGGGCTCTCTACGGAGGAGCGCAAGGAGCTGCGCCGTAAAGAGTCCTATCCAATAATCTGCGAGTTTGAGAAATGGATGGAGGAAATATGGGTGACAGTGCCACCAAAGAGCCGTGTGGGAGAGGCAATCAAATATGCCTTCTCTCTGCTCCCAAGACTCTCATCCTTTGTAAATGACGGCAGGATACTTCTGGACAACAATCTTATTGAGAATGTCATTAGACCTTTAGCCCTCGGGCGTAAAAACTGGCTCTTCTGCGGCAATGACGCATCTGCATATAGAGCCGCCATCGTCTACTCGTTGATAAGCTCGTGTCAGAGTGCCGGCGTAGATCCTCGAGAATGGATGGAAGACGTCCTCTGCAAACTCCCTTACTACAACCGTGACGGTCGCGACCTTACCGAGCTGCTCCCCAAGGACTGGGCTGCATCTCGCCAACACGTCACCGAATAGGCCCAACTCGTTCCAACTTGGAACAACTTGATACAAATCGGCTCCGAATCGTACAAAATCGTACAGACTCGGAGCCTTCTTTATCAAATTGTCAATACGTGCTTCACCGGTAGGTTAC